>CAZEQO010000056.1:11817-14798 GCA_964514365.1 uncultured Robiginitalea sp.
GTCCGAGCGGTGGTCTACCTATCCGCAAATCTTTACGGACAAGGGTGCCTTTGTACTAAAACCGAACTACCACGGATCCGGGAATCACAGCCTCGCCTTTATCGAATCCATAAAAAACGGAAAGTATTACTCCCTGGAAGAGGTAGACCTTTACAACGGGGTACAGCACCTGAAAAATGAGGGATTGATAGACATGGATAAACTCGGGATTATGGGTTGGTCCAATGGGGCGATCCTCACCACATGGATGACCCTGAAATACCCGGATATGTTTAAAGTGGCCGCTGCAGGAGCGGGGGATATCAACTGGACTTCAGACTATGGAACCTGCCGGTTTGGGGTCACTTTCGACCAGAGTTACTTCGGGGGGGCACCCTGGGATGACACCAACGGAAAACACTACAATGAATGGTACATCGATAACTCCCCTATCTTTGAGATCGAAAAAATAAAAACACCCACCATTATCTTCCACGGCAGCGAAGACCGGGCGGTTCCACGCGATCAGGGATGGGAGTATTACCGCGGCTTACAACAAGTCGGACAGGCACCTGTTAAATTCCTCTGGTTTCCCGGACAGCCTCACGGGTTGCAAAAAATCACCCATCAACTCCGGAAAATGAAAGAAGAACTGGACTGGTTTAACACCTACCTTTTTAAGGACAAAAAACCGGAGAACGAAGCTTTTAAAAAGGACAGTCCGTTGGCTGCATTGATGACCATGCAAAAAAACCTCTCGGAAGACGGGTTGCTCGGAAACCTGCAAAATGGAGCCCTGCTGCCGCCCACGGTATCCATGGGAAAAGACACCATCGCCATAGGAACCCACGAGGTCACCCAGGCGCAGTACCACGCTTTCACCGGGAACTCCTTTGATCGCCTCAATGCCAATTCCCCGATTACCGGGTTGGACGCATCTGAAATCAAGGCCTATCTCGACTGGCTGAAGGAAAAAACCGGTGCAACCTATCGGCTGCCAAATGCAAAAGAGGCAAAAAACCTGCATAAAAAAGCCCGGGAATCCTACAAAGAACAGAACAACCTGAACCACTGGGCCGGGTATGAGCTCACGGCTCTGGACGTCCCGGAACTTCAGGAAAAACTACAGGGGATCAGTACGTCCCTTATCCGCAATGCGGGGCTCCATCCTATGGTGAAATTAAAAAAAGAGGTGATGGTATACGACCTGGGGGGGAATGCAGCGGAGTACTATCAAACCCCCTCCGGGCTGAAGACGTATGACTATAGCGCTTATGATTTCGTGGATCCTGCGACCGAAGAGAATGTCAGCACCCCGGAACATACCGGATTTAGGGTGGTAAAGGAATAACCTCTTATCTTAGGGGGTAAATTCAAATATATTTTCGTGTCGAACCCGCCCAGCTATCCTTCGAAAGTTTTTCTCAACGGGGAAATCCTGAATGCCGCCGATGCTAAAATATCGGTCTTTGACCGTGGATTTATTTTCGGGGATGGCATCTACGAGGTGATGGCCCGGATCGGGGGGCGATTTTTCTACAGGGAAGCACACCTGGAACGACTGAGGACCTGCCTGGAGAAAATTGACATTTCCTGCAACGTGGATACCCTCGAGCCCGAAATACCCAGACTACTGAAGCTTTCCGGTCTTGAAACAAAAGATTGCCTGCTCTATATTCAGGTCACCCGGGGGGTTGCCCCACGACAGCACTCCTACCCCAGGGAAATTCAACCTACAGTTATGATGTACGCCTGGGCGAAGACCCTGCCGGACATCAATGAAGTTCCTGCCGCTGTGGTATTACAAAAAGATTTTCGATGGTCCCGCTGTGATATCAAAATGACCTCCCTCCTTGGTAATGTGATGGCCAATGAGTTCGCGATGGCCCATGACTGCTATGAAACCGTCTTTGAACGGGACGGCATCCTTACCGAAGCCTCCCATTCCAATGTTTTTTTTGTAAAAAACGGGGTTGTTTATACCCATCCCGCTGATTCTTTTATCCTGGACGGAATCACCCGCCAGGCGGCACTGGAACTATGTGAAAAACTCGGGATCGAGGTCCGGCTGGAAGGTCTCCCCGTGCAGGATCTCCCAAATATGGACGAGGCTTTTTTAACCGGTACAAGCACCCAGATTCTGGCCATCCGAAATATCGATGATCATGAGCTCACCGGGGGTCAGGTAGGTCCGGTCACCCGGAAGTTGCAAGAGGCCTTCCGGGAACTTAAATACTCTGGAACCTGACTCCACGTTTAAGGGCGCCAAACCTGACGAGCAGTTAATCCCGAAGTTAAAAGCCCGTCAAAACCCCCACAACGATACCTGTGGCGGCAACAAGGAACAACAAGAGCAGGGGCTTCCATATAAACTGAACCCATTTGTTAAAAGGAATCCCTGCCACGGCGATGATCGCCATTAACGCCCCGTTGGTGGGTACGATAAAATCCATGGTTACGGCTCCGTACTGATAAGCGAGAACGCAAACCTGCCTGGAGATCCCGACAAGGGGTTAAAATGGGCATAGTCAGCAAAGCCTGGCCAGAATAGCTGGATACGGGAAAGTGCAGCACCGCCTGAGCCATCATCATTCCGAGGGCGGAAATACTGGGCGGCAGGCTTTCTATAGGGGTGAACAGTCCAAATACAATGCTGTCCAGGATTTGTCCTTTCTCCAGTAAAAGCGGAATCGTACTGGCCATCCCCATGATGACAGCGGCAAAGGTCATTTCTTTCATACCCTCCACATACATTAGCCCCATGCGGTCCATCCCCATATTTGCGATGAGCCCTGAAATAATCCCGAGGGCGAAAAAACAGGCTGAAATCTCATTGAAACCCCAATCCAGCGACACCAGTCCGTAGGTGACCACCGTAAAGGTCAGGCAAAGTAGTACCAGGATTAACGCGGTACGCCACGTCAGGACCTTGCCCTGAGTTTCCATAGGTACGGGGGAAATCCGGTTTTTCTGGGCGTAACGCCCCAGATAGATAATCCAAA
>CAZEQO010000056.1:14823-15547 GCA_964514365.1 uncultured Robiginitalea sp.
CTTTTGAGCGATTATAACGGCAAAAGGATTCATCGGACTAAATGCCGACCCCAGTACAGCGGCGCCATAGCTGCTGCCCAGGGCCACATAGGAGTTAAAGCCCATAGAGCGGCAAAACAGGATCAGGACAGGGGCCAGGGCAATGATCTCCTCCTGCAGCCCGATCGTCGCTCCTGCCGCTGCAAACAGGATTGAGACAATCACTATGGCGAGGGACTCCCTACCCTTTAGCCGGTCAACAAGCACTTGTAAACCCTGGCCCAAAGCCCCTGTCTTTTCGATGACGTAAAAACTTCCGCCCATCAGAAGTAGGAGCACGATGAGGTCGGCCCTGCTTGCGAGACCCTGGGGGATCGCCAGTATTAAATCAAAAAAGCTCAGGGATTCCGATGAAATTTCCTGATAGGAACCTCCGAGGACCGTAATTTGGCCGCTTTGGGTATCCGTTACCCTTTCGTATGAGCCCTTGGGAATAATAAAGGTTAAAATCCAGGATAAAATAATCACCCCGAGCAAGAGGACGAAGGCGTTGGGAAATCTCTTCATAAAAATCATGGGTTTACCGGTATCCGAACCCCCCGGGGTTGCTGCGTTTATTATCGGAGTTCTAAATGTACTGTTTTTTGGGACGTCCGAAATTCAAATCCACCCGGGCGTCAATTGCAATGGCGCCCATGGGTGCAAATGTCAGGGCATAAACCCACAAGTAGGAGAAGTGTTGGGG
>CAZEQO010000057.1:0-13408 GCA_964514365.1 uncultured Robiginitalea sp.
CAATGACCCGCTAATCGACAATAAAGATTCCAAAAAAAGGTATCGGGCTGATGTGCTCATTGAAGATTACGTTGGCAAAATTGAGAAAAAGATTGAAAAGGAAGTTAACAAGGCGGCCAAACGTTTTGGCGATGCTTTTGACAAGAACCAGTTTCTCAGTACAAACCCCAGGGTAGTGCAGTACCAGGAACAGGCCAGAGGCATTTTAAAACGCATGGGTCGGTCCCTCGAAGCAGAGGACCTGGCTGATGTCAAAGCCCTGATTGAGGAACTCGAGATTACCTGTCCGGTTTCCGGTTCCCGCAACTGGACGGACGTCAAGCAATTCAACCTGATGTTCGGCACCCGTCTCGGGGCAACTGCGGAATCCTCTATGGAACTCTTCCTGAGGCCGGAAACGGCTCAGGGTATTTTTGTGAATTTCAGCAATGTTCAGAAATCCGGAAGGATGAAAATCCCATTCGGGATTGCACAGGTGGGCAAGGCGTTTCGCAATGAGATCGTCGCCAGGCAGTTTATTTTCAGAATGCGGGAATTCGAACAGATGGAAATGCAGTTTTTTATCCGTCCCGGGGAACAGAAGAAATGGTATGAGCACTGGAAGGAAGCCCGCATGAAATGGCATCTCTCCCTGGGCATGGGAGAGGAGTTGTATCGCTTCCACGACCATGAAAAGCTGGCGCATTATGCCGATGCCGCCTCAGATATTGAATTCAGGTTCCCTTTTGGGTTTAAGGAACTTGAGGGAATCCACTCCAGGACTGATTTTGACCTGTCGAGTCATGAGAAGTACTCAGGAAAGAAATTACAGTATTTCGACCCGGAACTGGAAACGCATTACGTGCCCTATGTCATTGAGACATCCATTGGGCTGGACCGGATGTTCCTGGCTGTTTTTTCAAACGCCCTCCGTGATGAACAACTCGAGGACGGATCCTCCCGCACCGTACTGCGGCTCCCGGCTGTCCTGGCCCCTGTAAAGGCGGCGGTTCTCCCACTGGTCAAAAAGGACGGGCTTCCCGAACTCGCCCATGATATTGTGGCGGATTTGAAATGGGATTTTATGGTGCAGTATGATGAAAAAGATGCTATCGGCAGACGTTACCGAAGGCAAGATGCTGCGGGAACTCCATTTTGTATTACTGTAGACCATCAATCCCTTGAGGACCGAACGGTTACCCTGCGCTCGCGCGACAGCATGGAACAGAAAAGACTGCCCATCACTGAGCTGCAAGAAGTGATACAACAAGCCGTTGGCTATAGGTATTGGCTGCAAAAATCGGGACTCTAAAGCGCGTACAAGAGCTGGATACCCACATAGTAATTCCTGCCATTCCCGGGGTAATAATATCGGGGTTCGGAACCTCCGAAGCCCGTGGCATTTATTAAAACGGAGCTCGCATAGAGGGTGTCGAAGATATTGTTGATACCCATTTCCAGACTCATATTCAGTCGGGAATCCCACTGGGTGCGGTATCCGAACTGCGTATTCAAAAGGCTGTAGGAGTCGCTGTACAGAGATGTGCTATCCGTTAAGGGGATGGCATCCACGAATTGATAGCTGGTGTTCCAAAACCAGCCTAGATCCGAGTTTATTTGCAGCCCCCCATAGATCCTGTGTTTAGGGACCCCGGTCAGGGGATTGCCGGAGAAATCTGAATCTTCGGTTTGAAAGTCCACAAAATTGTGGTCATTGAGGGTGTAGGAAAGAAAGGGGCTCACATTCCACGAATTCCAGGGACGCATAAAATACTGAAGGCTCACTTCCATGCCCCGATGTCTGGTTTGTCCGGCATTGCGGCCAATAAATTCGTCTTCGCCAATGCGCTGAGCGACCAGCAGATCCTGTATATCCATTTGATACAGAGCCACAGTACCCTGCAAGCGCCTGCCGAACATGAATCCTGTCCCCCCTATTTCATAGTTCATTCCTTTCTCCTGGCTGATATCGGGGTTGATCACACCATCAGGGGCGAGGGACTCCTCGAGGGATGGGTTACTAAACCCCCGGCTTATATTCAGATAGATCCGGGAATCCGGGCCCAGGGAATAGTTCAGGTCCAGGCTCGGCATTAGAATCGGATCGAAATCCCGGGTGCCACTCCGGTTTTCATCCCCTTCCCGGAACTGATCCCGGAAGTCATAGGTGGTTTTGTTCAGGGTGAGTCCGGCCTGGACCTTTAAACGTGTGGTGACCTGCCAGTGAAATTGGGCAAAGGCGTAAAACTGGTTCCTGAATTCTTTGTTGCGACTCAACTGTTCGCCCTGAAGACTACCCATGCCTTCATTCTCCCGATACAGGTTTTCAAAAGTCGACCAGTTGTACTCATCGCGGTAGGCCTCAAATCCGAATACCACGCGGGACTTGTCAGAATTTTCACTGAGGTTTGCCGAGAAAACAGAACGCGCCCCATACCCCAGGGTGAATTCATCCAGAATATTGAAAGGCCTGGGTTCGTAGTGGTCGAGATAGCTGAGGAATATACTTGTGGTGTTCTTAAAACCCCGGGTGAAGTGAATTTCATCCGAGAGCCCCACCAATGTGTATTTGTTTGCTTCGAAGCCCTTGGCCTCCTTCCAGTTTGCCGCGGCCTGGGTCGGGTCAGTCTGGTAATCCGTAAGCCTCAGGGAACTCGGTATTTCAGCTCTGTAGTCGATATAGTTTACCAGCAAATTCAGTTTGTGCGATGCTCCGGCTTCCAACCCGAGATTGACCAGCAGGCCATCCCTGTCGAAAGCGTTGTTTTCCCGATATCCCTGGGTTGTCATACGGTTATACCGGATTTCTGCCTGTACTTTTCCTCCGTTGTGGTTCAGGCTCAGGTTGTTTTTAAAGAGCCCGTAAGAGCCAAAACTGCTTCGGTTCTGTAGCAACGTACCCTCCTGTTTCGCGATGTCGGACTGGAGTAAAATAGCACCTCCCAGGGCCGCGCCATAACTCCCGGATTTAGGTCCTTTGACGACGCGTATCGTATTTAGATTTTCCAGGTCAAAGGCCTCCAGGGCCGAAACCCCTGTCCCGTTCGTGACGGGAATATCATTGTAATACATCCTCAGTTTATCGGTCCCGAAGGGCGTTCGCGCACCCACACCCCGAATCGTAATCCGATTGGTATTCAGGGCTCCCGAGAGAAAATACACTCCGGGGATCTGATTCAACGTACCCGCAAAATCTATAGGGCTTTGGGTAGAGATGGCGTTTTCAGTTATTACATCCGAAGAGGTGATTCCCAAAGGGGAAGATACATCGGGTGCCACCCCGAGGATGACTTCATCCAGATAGGTCACCGAGTCTTTCGCCTGTTCCTGCCCCAGGGTGGTTAAAGGCCCCAGAATTAATGGAATTAAAAAGTAGACGAGGGAAATTCTCATTGAAGGACTGCACTTTAAGGAAGATTGCGTTCCAGGGGTTCAAAGGTAGGAACTTCCTTCTAAACTGATACCGCGGATCGGGTTTCAATACGTGTTAAGGAATGCCTATTTTTGAGCAAAATTTGCAGGTGAAAATAGCGTCGTACAATGTTAATGGAATTCGGGCAGCCATTCGGAAGGGGTTTCTCGATTGGCTTGTCAATACCGGGCCGGACGTTATTTGCCTGCAGGAGATCAAGGCACAGGAAGACCAGTTGGATTTATCTTTGTTCGACGCGGCCGGATACCCTTACCACTACTGGTTTCCCGCCGAAAAAAAAGGGTACAGTGGGGTGGCTATACTAAGCCGCCTCGAGCCGGATCAGGTGGTTAAAGGTACGGGCATTCCCTATATGGATGAAGAAGGTCGCAATATCCGGGCCGATTTTAACGGGGTTTCCGTAATGAGCTTGTATATCCCTTCCGGAACAAATATCGCACGACTGGATCGCAAGCTGCAGTATATGGATGATTTCCAGGGCTATATCGACGCCCTGAAAGCGGAGAAGCCCAATTTAGTAATCTGCGGGGATTACAATATTTGCCACCGGCCTATCGACATCCACGATCCGGTCCGCAATAAAAATGTCTCCGGATTCCTCCCTGTGGAACGCGAATGGATTGGAAACTTCATCGACAGCGGTTTTATAGATAGTTTCAGGCATTTCAATCCGGACCCCCACCATTACACCTGGTGGACCTATCGGGCGGGTGCCCGATCCCGGAACAAAGGATGGCGACTGGATTACGGCATGGTCTCCAAACCACTGGAAAAAGCTCTTGAGCGATCGGTAATCCTGTCGGGAGCTGTCCATAGCGACCACTGCCCCATATTACTCGAGTTAAACGGACTGAATTCCTAAAAGAATCTTTGATTTGAAATACACCACATTACCCAATACCGATATTCGTGTGAGTCGTATATGCCTGGGCACCATGACCTGGGGCCGGCAGAATACGGAGTCAGAAGGACATGCCCAGATGGATTACGCCCTGGACCAGGGGGTTAATTTTTTTGATACGGCAGAGTTATACCCCGTACCGGCGCATAGAGATCGGTACGCCGAAACGGAGAAAATCATTGGAAACTGGTTTCGCAAAAGCGGGCAGCGACAAAACATTGTGCTGGCGAGCAAAATAGCCGGGCCGGCTCCTTTCACCGAGTTTATTCGAACCGACGGATTTAAACCTTCGGCAATTTTAGAAGCTGTAGAGGGTAGCCTCCGCCGTTTACGAACAGACTATATCGATCTGTATCAGCTGCACTGGCCGGAACGGAGCACCAATTATTTTGGGCAACGAGGCTTCTCCCCAGACCCGAACGAGGCCTGGAGCGACAATATCCACGAAGTTCTGCGGACCTTGCAAACCCTGGTCCGGGATGGAAAAATAAGGCAGGTAGGACTTTCCAATGAAACACCCTGGGGGGTCATGCGCTTTCTGGAGGAAGCCCGGGCACATGCTGAATTGCCCCGAATGATTACCATCCAGAATCCTTACAGCTTACTGAACCGCCTCTTTGAGGTGGGGCTGAGTGAGATATCCCACCGGTCGCAAATCGGTTTATTGGCCTATTCCCCTCTGGGCTTTGGGGTTTTAAGCGGGAAATACCTGGGGGGTCAAAAGCCGGAAAAAGCCCGGGTGACACTTTTCCCAAATTACAACCGTTACAGCAATTCAAAAGCGGTAGAGGCTACGGAGGCTTATGCTGAAATCGCTGCCGGGCATGGGCTCTCCCTCGCCCAGATGGCCCTCGCCTTTGTAAATAGCCGGCCCTTTCTCACCAGCAATATCATCGGGGCTACAACCCCCGACCAATTAAGGGAGAATATCGACAGTATCCATATTGAATTGAGTCCGGAAGTCTTTTCCGAAATTGAAAAAGTACACAAGAATATTCCCAATCCAGCTCCTTAAGTAACTCTGTTGGGTTGGATAAAAATCGTAATGCCCTAAGAAGTTGGACCGAAAAGGGAACGGACGACATCTTCAACCCGGGCGACACGCCGTACATCTATAGCGTGATTTTTTTCGGGAACGGAGGCGTGGGAGGAGACGAAAATAACCGAGAGTCCCAGCTTTTCAGCTTCGGTGATTCGCTGGCCGATGCGCGGAACCGGACGGATTTCGCCTGCAAGGCCCACTTCAGCGGCAAAACACCAGTCACTGGGAATCGAAATATCCGCATTGCTGGATAATATTGCGGCCAGCACGGCCAGGTCTATGGCGGGATCATCTACCTGGATACCCCCGGTGATATTTAAAAAAACATCCTTGGCAGCCAGTTTAAAGCCCGCCCTTTTCTCAAGGACAGCCAGCAACATGTTCAAACGGCGGGGTGGAAAACCTGTGGCCGAGCGCTGAGGGGTTCCATAAACTGCAGAACTCACCAGGGCCTGGATCTCGATAAGGAGCGGACGTACCCCTTCCAGGGTTGCGGCTATTGCGGTACCGCTAAGGGACTCCCTGTTCTGGGATAAGAGCAATTGGGAAGGGTTTGCCACAGGGTGCAGCCCATTGGCCTGCATTTCATATATCCCCAGTTCTGCGGTAGATCCAAATCGATTTTTCAATCCCCGGAGAATCCTGAAGACGTGATTGCGATCTCCTTCAAATTGCAGGACCGTATCGACCATATGTTCCAGAATCTTGGGCCCTGCGATACTCCCATCCTTGGTGATATGGCCGATAAGGACTACAGGAGTGTCTGAGGCTTTGGCGAAACGAATAAGTTCTGCCGTACATTCCCTGATTTGCGAGACGCTTCCCGGGGAGGCGTCAAGATAATCGGAATGAAGCGTTTGAATGGAATCAACGATAAGCAAATCCGGTTGGAGGGCTTCCGCCTGCCGGAATATTTTCTGTGTAAGTGTTTCGGTCAGGACATAACAGGAATCCGTAGCAGGGGCAATCCGCTCGCTGCGCATTTTAATCTGCCCCTGGCTTTCCTCTCCGGAAATATAAAGCGTTTTTCGGTCGGATCGGACTGCGGTCTGAAGCATAAGGGTGCTTTTACCAATGCCCGGTTCACCTCCGATCAGGGTTAAAGAACCCGGGACGAAGCCACCGCCCAGTACCTGGTCCAGTTCCGGATCCCCTGAGGGTATCCGGTGCTCTTCCCCGGTTTGAATCTCACTGATGCGCAGGGGTTTTGCAGCTTTTTTCGAAGTGCTTTCCCCTTCCCAAAGCGGGGGTTTTGCACTGCGTTCCACCACCTCTTCCACAAGGGTATTCCAGGCTTTACAGGAACTGCATTGCCCCGCCCATTTGGCGTATTGAGAGCCGCAATTCTGACAGAAATAAGTAGTTTTGGTTTTGGCCATGTCCGCTTGGGATTTGGCCTAAAGATAGACCTGTATCTCTGAATACCAAAAACAGGCCGGCGGAAGGGAATATAAAAACTGACATGGGCCCCGGGAGGTCCCGAAGATGGGTCATCAGAATCCGAAATCGGCCTTCAGGGCATCCATTTTATCCAGTGCCATATCCTTGGTCAGGAAGTCTATTTCCTGCATGCCGAATGCTTTTTCAAAGGTTCGCAGGGCTTTTTTGGGCTCGCCGATCTGCTCGTAGTACTCCCCTTCGAAAAAGAATCCCAGCATGGTTTCAGGATACTCATCCTTACACAGGTCGGACAGGGGCTTGAGGGATTCAAAATCGTCTTTTTTGCGACAACCGGCATAGATGGCCATAATGTCATTGAGTTCCATGGGTTTGCGGAAACCAAAAACAGTCTCTATTGTCTGGTATTTGTTTTCCAGATAGTTAAAAACGGGTTCCTCTGAAGTCAGGATTTTTTCCCTGTACTCTTCCGGGCTAATCGGTTTGAAAATATTAAAAGTTCGTTCCCAGGCTTTACCGATTCCATAAGTGGCAATCGAGATTTCATCAGCTTCAGGATAGCGGTCGTAAAAGTAGGTAAAGCCCTCCCTTTCAATCTGGCTTAGAGCTGTATTCATCTGGGAGAATCGGCCTTCTTCCTGCCCGAGGTCCCCCTCTGCGATCAGGTGGTAGAAAACAGGTCCCTGAATTGCGGCCAGCCTTTCGGGGATACGGGATTCCATCTCAGGGGCAAGGTCCGGAGAGATGCTGATAAAACCATTGAAAATCGGCCGTTCCTTAAACAGGTAATAGTTGCCAAAATTTGCCGTAATATCGTAACCGACGAACATTTTGAACGGGGCCACATTGTAGGCACTTACCATATACGGAATGATCTCCATTCCAATGAATTCGAAAAAATTTTTGCCTTTTTCTGCCGGCAGCCCGGTGGTTAGTTCGTATTCGCAGTCCGCTGACCTGAGATCTCCCTTGCTCTGGGAGATTCCCACGATCAGGCTTTCAGGTAAGCCCTGGAACCTGCTGTAGAATTTGGAAGTAGCCACGACCTGGTCAAAAAGATACTCTTCGTCCAAAACGATGACAAGGGGATATCTCTTGTCCGGGTTGTAGTCCTCCGGTATATAGTATTTGACACCTCGACGTTCCTGTAATTTGAAGGATTCGAAGATCTCTTCTTTAACCTGAGCCTGAAGAGGCAGGGTAAGCCAAAGGCCAATGGCAAATAATAAAAGGCGTTTCATGCTGTTATGTTTGGTACGAGGGAAATTATTTATCCCTGTTCCATAACGGCAGCAGCAGGAAGGATATTGTACCGAAAAGAACAACCATCAGGGTTTGGGCAATCCACATGATCCAGCCAAAAGCATCGCCGGAAACACTGCTGATCCCAAAAAGTGCAATCGCTTTACTCACGGCGATAGGGTAGAGCCCGATACCTCCATTGGTCGCCGACATGGCAAAAGCCCCGGCGACAAAAGCGACCAGGAGTTGTCCGAAATTAAGTGATATGGTTTCGGGAATGGTGTATTTGATTACCCAGAACATCCCCACGTAGCACGTCCAGATGAATAGGGTGTGGCCGATAAACGCCCACTTGTGCTGCATGTGAAAGATGCTCATTACCCCTTCGAGAAGCCCGCGCAGGAATTCCCTGACCTTCAGGAAAAAAGGGTTTGAAGATTTTTTGAGGAGTGCCAGTAGGACAAACAGCCCCACTACACCTATCAGGATGGCCCCAATTGAAGCCCCTAACCCGAAGCCGCTTTCTTCCAGATACCCCCTGATAATTTTAGTTTGAGAGAACAGTGCAATAAGGATGATAAGAAGTAACATGATCACATCTATGACGCGTTCAGTTACTATGGTTCCAAAACCTTTTTGAAAAGGGACACCTTCATAGGTCGACAGGCCTGTGGCACGGAGGACTTCTCCGGATCTGGGGATACCGAGATTGGCAAAATATGCAGAGAGCACCAGAAGGAGGTTGTTGCGGACCCTGGGCTGATACCCCAATGGCTCGAGCAGGTAGTTCCACCGTATGGCCCGGGACAAGTGGCTTAAAAAACCGATTCCCAGGGAGAGCAAAATCCAAAAGGGATTCGCCTCCCGGATATATTTGATAATCTGAGAACGGTCTTCAGGTGAGGTGATCAGGTACGAATAGGCCACCAAAGCAAGCCCCAGGGCAATTGGAAGTATTGTTTTAAGAGCCTTTTTCGTACGTGCTTTCACAATTAGTTGAGCAGGTTGGTTTCCTCGTTGGGAAAAACCAGGGCCGGATTAAAGTCCCGCGCCTCTTCTATATTCATCCACGCATACGCGATTATTATCAGGATATCTCCAACGGCAACTTTACGCGCGGCCGCCCCATTGAGGGTTAGTTCCCCACTACCCCTTGGACCGGGGATAACATAGGTTTCCAAACGCTCTCCGTTATTGTTGTTGACAATTTGGACTTTTTCTCCCCTGATGAGGTTGGCGGCATCCATAAGATCCTCGTCTATGGTGATACTGCCGATATAATTTAGGTCTGCGCCAGTTACCCGGACGCGGTGTACTTTAGATTTGACTACTTGAATTTGCATTCCTGTGACATTTAGTTCAGGGACAGGTTATCGATCAGGCGTACTTCTCCGAGGTAGGCTGCGATAAAAGCCCTGTATTTTTTTGTGTTGTCCATGGTGCCAACCGGCCTTAAGGTTTCCGCATCGGCAATACTAAAATATTCGAGTTTAAAGTCCGGGTGGGCCTGAAAGGCTTCACGGACAAATTCCGCGATCTCATTCGCATTTTTCGTGCCAAAGCTCTTTTTAACCTCCTGAAGCATTTTATAGAGGAATCCGGCTTCTTTTCTCAGACTATTTGTCAGTAGGGTATTTCGCGAGCTCATCGCCAGCCCGTCGGTCTCCCGTACAATCGGGCAGGGAACTATAGATACTGGAATCCCCTGTTGTTTTACCATTTGCCGTACCACCTGGAGTTGTTGATAATCTTTCTCGCCAAAATATACCCGATCGGGCAGGATCAGTCGCAGCAGGACCTCTACGATGGTCGCGACACCGTTGAAATGCCCGGGGCGGAAGACTCCCTCCATGACCTGTTCCAGGTTTCCAAAATCGTATGATTTGGCATCGGGTGACGCTCCGTACATTTCAGATACTTCAGGAGCAAAAACCGAGATGCGACAATCGAGATCATTTAATTTGCCCAGGTCTGTTTCCAGGGTTTTGGGATACTTGAGGAGATCTTGAGGATTATTGAACTGTGTAGGGTTGACAAAAATGGTTACCAGTACGGCCTCGTTTTCGCGGCATGCCGTTTTCACGAGTTCTAAATGCCCTTCGTGGAGCGCTCCCATGGTGGGCACAAGTCCCAGACTTAGTCCTTCCTGACGCAGTCGCTTTCTGTACCGGCCAATTTCATCTTTGGTCCTTAAGACATTCATGCTCGAGTAAATGGGCAGCAAACTTACTATAATTACGGCTATTCTGCATAAATTTTGTAATTTTGCAGCTACGTTGCGGTAATTGACTAAAACGCCTCTTTTATGAATGGTAAAAAGGTATTGTTTGTATCTTCAGAATTAGTTCCCTACCTCCCGGAAAGTCCAGTTTCAAAAATGTCCTATGAAACTCCCCGAATGGTTAACAGCCAGGGGGGTCAGATTCGGATTTTTATGCCCAGATATGGCAATATCAACGAGCGGAGGCATCAGTTGCACGAGGTAATCCGGTTGTCGGGTATGAATCTGGTGATCAACGATATGGATATGCCCCTCATTATTAAAGTGGCTTCGATCCCGCGTGAGCGTATTCAGGTTTACTTCATTGATAATGAAGAGTATTTCAAAAGAAAGGCCACATTTACAGACGAAAATGGGGAGCTCTTTGCCGATAATGACGAGCGGGCCATTTTTTTCGCAAAAGGAGTTGTGGAAACCGTTAAAAAGCTGAATTGGTCTCCGGACATCATACATGTTCACGGATGGATGGCTTCCCTGCTTCCGCTTTACTTAAGGGAATACTATTCGGATGAACCCCTGTTTGCCGATAGTAAAATAGTGACTTCCCTCTACGGGAATGGTTTTGAAGGAAATCTCAATGAAAAGATGGCTGAAAAAATAGCCTTCGATCAGGTTTCCGAGGGCCCTGTAGAAATCCTGAAAACACCTTCCTATAATAATTTGTTAAAGATCGCCGTCGATTATTCGGACGCGGTTATCTTAGCCACCGAAAATATACCTGAGGAACTTCAGGAGTATGTTGCGAAGCTTGAGAAACCGGTATTGCCGCATGTCTCTTTTCAGGAATTTGAAGAGGCCTACGCAAACTTCTACAACACCGAAGTACTCAAATCATAATAATCATTTAATGAAGCGATTATTCTTATACCTGCTCGCGGGTCTTGGTTTTATGGTGGTTGGAGTTTCCTGTGACGAAGATCCCGTGACCATTGGAGATGGTATTGTGGGGCAGGAACCTTTTGTCAACGGAAAGGCGGTTTTTGATGTTTTTGCATTTAATAAAAATGTAGGGACTATACCTACCAATCAGTCACCCGTGTATCAACTGGGGGTTTTTAATGACCCTGTTTACGGAAAGACAGAGGGAATTATCACCTCTCAGCTTTCCCTGGTTTCCAGTGGAGGTATACAGTTTTTTGGGCGTTTCACAGAAGAACGTGAGAAGAATGAACCGGATATCCCTGAAGAGAATGAAACGGTGACCGATGTGATCCTCTATTTGCCCTATTTCATTAAGGACAATGCAGACCAGGATTTGGATGGTGTTGTCGATTCTTCGGACGCAGACCCTAACGATCCAAACAGTGATTCAGACGGAGACGGCGTGACCGATGCGGATGAGACCGCCCGGGGGACTGACCCGCTTAACCCCGATACAGACGGCGATGGGATAGGAGATGCGGAGGACACTGCCACAGCGGATAATATCTTTCCGGAACGGCGGGAACTCGACAGTATTTATGGGGACAGGGAGGCAGAATTCAATTTTAAGGTAACCCGCTCAACCTATTTTTTAAGGGACCTGAACCCGGATTCCGGCTTTCAGGAGTTAGAGCCCTATTACTCAAATCAGAACTTTTCGGAAGACTTTGCTTCAGATGTATTGTTTGAAGGGGTTCTCGAGATTTCGGATGAAGAGTATCTCTTCTTTGAGGAGGATGACCCCGACACTGAGGAGGATGAATCCCTTATCGTGGAAGAACGCGTCCAGCCAGGTATTCGGGTGGAATTGGATCCTGAATATTTTCAGGAAAATTTTATCGATCTTGAAGGGTCGTCTGAATTGCTCAGCAATGCAAACTTCAAAGAGTACTTCAGGGGTCTGCATTTGACCCTGGATCCTATTGCTTCTGATTTGATGATCCTCTTTGATATTTCCCAGGCCCGGCTCACCATTAATTACACCTATGAAGCTACGGATGGGGACGATATCGAAATCATTGAGGATGAAGAAGTATTACGGCTGCTCGCCGGTGGAGGTAATCAGCCCCTGCAGAACAACGCGGTAAATACGTTGAGCAGTGAACCCTATCCGCAGGAGGTGGCTGACGCTTTTGCCTCCCCCGAGAACCTTCCTGAGGAGAATGCCTCCCGCATTTACCTCAAGGGCGGGGCGGGTACTTATGCGGAAATTCAACTCTTTGACCTCATGGGAGGAGGAGAGGCCATAAATGAAATACGCCAAAACAACTGGTTGATCAATGAGGCGAACCTGGTCTTCTACGTAGACAGGGAGCGCCTGGATGCGGAGGGGATAACAGATGAACCCCAAAGGCTCTATTTGTACAACGCAGAGACGAATACCCCTCTTTTTAATATCTCCACAGAAACCAATGTGGATAGTGATGACCCCCTCGGGGTATTCCTCAATTACGATGGCCGTCTCGACCAGGCCCTGGGTAAGGGCGTGAAGTACACGGTGCGGATAACAGAGTACCTGAACAATATCATTCAGAGGGATTCGGTAAATGCAACCCTGGGCCTCGCCCTTACTGCGGATATCCGGCTGAGGGGGACCTCAGAGGTGGTCCTTCCGGATGACTCGATGAAGGAACTTCCCGTTGGAAATGGATATACGCCACTCGGCACAGTACTCATTGGCAGCAACGTCGATGCAGATGATCCGAAACGCCTCCGCCTCGAGATATCGTACACCGAAATTGACCCCTGACAGGCCAATCGTATAGCTAAAAGGGTTATTTATCCATAAATTTGATCAGGACCGTTTGTTTGGAGTAATTTTGGGGATCTAATACTTTTGGTTATGTGTGGAATAGTAGGATATATTGGTCAGCGGGATGCCTATCCGATCATTATGAAGGGATTGCAGCGTTTGGAGTACCGGGGCTATGACAGTGCTGGAATTGCCTTGTTCGATAAAGAACAATTAAAAATATGTAAAACCAAGGGTAAAGTCTCAGATCTTGATAATAAATGTAAAACCGAAAAAATTACATCCGGTAAAATAGGTATCGGCCACACCAGGTGGGCAACTCACGGTGAACCTAATGATATAAACTCTCATCCTCATGTTTCAAACTCTGGTGACTTAGTCATTATCCACAACGGAATTATTGAAAATTATGAACCACTAAAAGAAGAGTTAACTAAGCGAGGATACAATTTTCAATC
>CAZEQO010000057.1:13418-15139 GCA_964514365.1 uncultured Robiginitalea sp.
CAGCGGGATGCCTATCCGATCATTATGAAAGGATTACAGCGCCTTGAATACAGGGGTTATGACAGTGCGGGAATTGCCCTTTTCGATGGCACCCATATTAACTTGTCCAAGACCAAGGGTAAGGTCGCTGATTTAGGGGGAAAAGCACAGGGGGAAATCTCCCTGGAGGGCCGCATAGGTATCGGCCATACGCGATGGGCGACACACGGGGTTCCCAACGATGTTAATTCCCACCCGCATTACTCCAATTCCGGAGAATTGGTAATCATCCACAATGGCATAATAGAGAACTACGACTCCGTACGGAAAGAATTGACCAACAGGGGTTACGTATTCCATTCGGATACAGACACCGAAGTATTGGTTAACCTCATTGAAGAGGTTAAGAAAAAGGAAGGGGTTAAACTGGGGAAAGCAGTTCAGATTGCCCTGAATCAGGTTGTAGGCGCCTATGCTATTGCCGTTTTTGACCGAAGTAAACCCGATGAAATCGTCGTAGCCCGCTTGGGAAGCCCTTTGGCGATAGGGATTGGGGAGGATGAATTTTTTATAGCCTCTGATGCCTCACCCTTTATAGAGTTTACCAACAAAACCGTTTATCTCCAGGATGGGGAAATGGCTATTGTTCGCCTGGGAAAGGAGATCAAGCTCCGAAAAATACAGGATGATGCGGTTGCATATCCTACTATCCTTGAACTCCAGCTCAACCTGGAGGAAATTGAAAAAGGAGGGTACGACCACTTCATGCTTAAAGAGATTTACGAACAACCCCGCGCCATTAAAGACACCTTCCGCGGCCGCTTGCTGGCGGATCAGGGTCTGATTCGCATGGCCGGGGTCGATCAGAACCTGGAGCGGTTCCTCAACGCCAATAGGATCATTATTGTCGCCTGCGGGACGTCATGGCATGCCGGTCTTGTGGCTGAATATATCTTTGAAGACCTCGCGCGTATTCCCGTAGAAGTGGAATACGCTTCAGAATTTCGTTACCGGAATCCCGTGATTACCGAAAATGATGTGTTGATTGCGATCTCACAGTCCGGGGAAACAGCAGATACCCTGGCAGCTATCAAGCTCGCCAAAGAAAACGGAGCCTTTGTTTTTGGGGTTTGCAATGTGGTAGGCTCGTCGATCGCCCGGGAAACGGACGCAGGGGCTTACACGCACGCTGGCCCGGAAATCGGGGTGGCGTCAACCAAGGCTTTTACGACCCAGATTACCGTGCTCACGCTTTTGGCCCTCAAACTGGCCAAAGAAAAGGGCACGTATTCCGAGTCCCGTTTCCACGAAATCCTTACGGAAATAGAAGGGATTCCTGACAAGGTGGAGAAAGCACTGGAATCAAATCCGCTCATTGAGATTATCTCTGATGTCTACAAGGATGCTACCAATTTCCTTTACCTCGGGAGGGGATATAATTTTCCGGTCGCTCTGGAAGGGGCCCTCAAATTAAAGGAAATCAGCTATATCCATGCAGAGGGCTATCCCGCAGCAGAAATGAAGCACGGGCCAATTGCCCTGATCGATGAGCATATGCCGGTAGTTGTTATTGCCACTAAAAAAGGACATTACGAGAAGGTAGTCAGCAACATACAGGAGATCAAATCCAGGAAGGGAAAGATCATCGCCATGTACAGTGACAAGATGGAGTTCGACATCACCCCGACGAACTTCGGCCGGATCGCGGTCCAGACCGCCAAGCAGACGATGATGCAGCGGCT
>CAZEQO010000057.1:15149-15526 GCA_964514365.1 uncultured Robiginitalea sp.
GTATCCAGGTGTCGCTGTTCAATATCCTGCAGGAAGGAGACATCCAGGTGCGCGAACTGGCAGACCATGTAATCGAAGTGCCCGAATCCTCTGAAAGCCTTAGCCCGCTCTTAACGACCATACCACTGCAACTTCTCTCGTATCACATCGCCGTAATGCGCGGATGTAACGTAGACCAGCCCCGGAATTTGGCCAAATCGGTAACGGTGGAGTGATATTCCTCTCGGGCGGGCGGGTATTATTTGCCTATAGCTGCTTTTTTCTTTAAATTGTCTATATGGTGAAGGGACTTATAATCTTTTTTGCGGTGCTCTTATGCGTGGGTATTGTCCATTGGGTTTCTCATGGCCTGATAGCTCACCATCAAACGAAGCTTC
>CAZEQO010000058.1:0-3066 GCA_964514365.1 uncultured Robiginitalea sp.
CGGGTAGAAAAAGATCAGGCCGTATTTTCCAGCCATCGCTTCGGAACGCTTGTATGAATCGACGATTTCGCCGTTACCCAGTACTGCAGCCACATCAAAATCAGCCTGAAAAACCTGGCCGCCCACAGTGCCGGGAGATCATGGGGGAAAACCGGGGCTGCCTCCCCTGTAAACACCCCTTCATACGGCACGTTATCAGGACCGCTTTCCACATAGGACTCCGGTTTATGGCTGAGTTTCCAGACTTGCTTGTAGCGATCTGCGGGATTGGAAGCGTTAAATTCCTGTACCCATGCCGGTAAGACGTCCATATAATGTGAACTACTGATCCAGCCCCCGGACGTACCTCCCTCAAACCAATACGCAGCGTTGGCGGTATGGCCCCCGGGTAAAACAGCGCCCCGGTCCTTAATGGCGACTGAAATAACCCTGGAGCGCATCTGATAGTGAAGCCGCAACTGGTCCGTAATGGTGGTCGTCATCAATCTATGGGGGGAATGCTGCCCGGCATTCGTGGTCGTGCCTACAGAGGTCTTTGAGGTATCTCCCACGCAATAAACCCCGGAATCCGCGTACTTGTCATACCAATTGTTCCCGATGATACCATGACCACTGGGCGTAGTCCCCGTATACACCGACGCATGACCCGGGCCCGTGCTGGTTGGGGCATAACCGAAATGGTGGTTCTTACCGAGAAATCCTTCCGCAATGAGCCTTTTAAAGCCTTTCTTTCCGTAGTGATCCCAAAACCGGGTCAGATAATCGTACCGCATCTGATCCACCACGATCCCAACGACCAACCGGGGCGGGTTTTCAAAAGTATCCACCACCCCAAACCCTCCGCGGTCCCGGGTATTTTCCTGAGCTTCAAGCCTTAGAAAACCTCCCAAAATCAGGGCAAGCAATACGATGTGTAAACGAAAATAATAAATTCTCATAGGGCGTAATTTCTAATCAAAAATACATATTAAACGAGATCATAAAAGCCGGTAAGGTTAAATGAGTGTGAATATTGTTATTTTTACCACACAAGGGTTAAAAGATCTTAATGAACTACCTCAGCTCGATTGGAAGTTATGCCATAATGGTCCGCGAAGTTTTCAGAAAACCCACCAAGTGGAGGATCATGAAAGCTTTGATTCTGAAAGAAATTGACGAATTGATTTACGGGTCTATGGGGATTATAATCTTTATCTCCTTTTTTATCGGGGGGGTGGTTGCCATACAAACGGCCTTGAACATCACGAGTCCGTTTATCCCCAGGAACCTTATAGGCTTTGCCACCCGCCAGTCTGTGATTCTGGAATTTGCCCCGACTTTCACCTCTATTATTATGGCGGGTAAGGTAGGCTCTTATATTACCTCGAGCATCGGAACCATGCGGGTGACGGAACAGATAGATGCCCTGGAAATTATGGGTGTTAACTCCCTGAACTACCTGGTCTTCCCAAAAATTGTCGCCATGATGCTCTACCCCTTTGTCGTAGCTATTGCCATGTATATCGGAATATTCGGCGGATGGGTTGCGGGTGTCTTCGGGGGGTTTAGCTCGAGTGCTGATTTTGTGGAAGGGCTCCAACTCGATTTTATCCCTTTTCACGTCACCTACTCCTTTATTAAGTCTATAGTTTTTGCCTTTATCATAGCAACTGTTCCCTCCTACCATGGTTACTATATGAAAGGGGGAGCCCTGGAAGTCGGAAAGGCATCCACCGTCTCCTTTGTTTGGACCAGTGTTGTGATTATTCTCTTGAATTACGTACTCACACAGTTAATGCTCGGATAGGCCCATGATTGAAGTTTGCGATCTTAAAAAGTCTTTTGAAGGCACCGAAGTGCTTAAAGGGATTAGTACGGTTTTCGAAAAAGGGAAAACGAATCTGATCATCGGGCAGAGTGGATCGGGCAAAACGGTCTTTATGAAATGCCTGCTCGGCCTGATAACACCCACCAGCGGTACCATACGGTACGAGGGCAGGGATTACGCCGAATTTAATATAGAAGAGCAGCGCAACCTTCGTCAGGAAATGGGAATGGTGTTTCAGGGCAGTGCCCTTTTTGATTCTAAAACTGTGGAGGGTAATGTCATGTTCCCCCTGGAGATGTTTACCAGGCAAAGCCGGGAGGAAATGCAGGAGAGGGTAGATTTTGTACTGGAGAGGGTCAACCTCATCGATGCGCATAAAAAGTATCCGTCCGAGATCTCTGGTGGGATGCAGAAACGTGTGGCCATCGCCCGGGCCATCGTAATGAAACCCAAATACCTCTTCTGTGATGAGCCAAATTCCGGGCTCGATCCGAAAACAGCCATACTCATAGACAACCTGATTCAGGAGATTACAGAGGAGTACCAGATTACCACCGTCATCAATACCCATGACATGAATTCAGTCATGGAAATCGGTGAAAAAATAATTTTTCTAAAGGATGGTATTAAAGAATGGGAAGGGAGCAGCAAAGACATCTTTAAAACGGATAACGAAGCTGTGAGCAATTTTGTCTACTCCTCAGAACTCTTTAAAAAAGTCCGTCAAATGTACCTCGAGGAAAGAGCTTAAGAAACTCCTACCAAACCTGTACCCGATCATTTTTCAATCGGATTTTCAACCAATTACTGAGCTTTTGCAATTGTTCCTCCTTCTCCTTTTTTCTAACCTTATCATCCCATCTGGTCTGAAAAATCGGGATTGTATCCGTTTTACTAAAATCTGTCTGCAGCGTATAGGCAAAACCAAGACCGACAAGCCCATCATAATTTACCCGGGCTTCGGCAGAAATATCTTCAAATGGAATTAACCCCTCGGACAAACTGCTCATTTTGGAAAGCTCCTCTTCCAGAAAGTTTATACGCTCATCTTTGCTCAGCAACTCCAGTTTTTTGGATTCGTAGAGTTCACTCACATAGCGCAATTTTTCATCACTATCCGATTGAGCCCCCTGTACTACCCTGAATTCGGCTTCATCGAGTTCGGAATAGGATTTCATCTGACCCCTCCAGGTCGAGATAATATTATCGGGTATTTGTTCATTGCCCATACACACCACCTCTACATAAGACTGACCCTT
>CAZEQO010000058.1:3076-15506 GCA_964514365.1 uncultured Robiginitalea sp.
CAGGTTTTCAATATACCGGCCATTTCCCGAAAACTGATACACTCCAATGGTCTCCTGGACCAGACGCTGTGCCTGGCTGCGAAACCGGGATTCCTTAAATTCGAGCCAAAAGGCGTAACTGGCCGGGATCATCACCAATACGGCAATCACAGAAGCCATACGCGAAATAAAGGTCCTTCGCTTTGAATTGGCGTAGCGGACCATTGGAAATCGAAGGTATTTCAGGACCAGGAACGTCGCCAGTGCGATAAAAATAGCATTGATAAAAAACAGGTACAGGGCTCCCAAAGCGTAATCCCAGTTGCGAATGGCAATACCGAATCCGACTGTACAGAGGGGAGGCATCAGGGCGGTGGCTATGGCAACTCCAAAGATAACACTGGCAATGGTGCCTTTCCGGGCCCGGGCAATAACCAACGCCAGGCCTCCAAAAAAAGCAATCAATACATCCCGGATGTCGGGTTCCGTTCGGGCCAGTAGCTCCGACGATTCATCGCGCAGAGGAAAGAAGTTAAAGAAAAGGTAGGCCGTAAGCACACTGAGCACTACCATGACCGCAAAATTCTTCAGGGACCGTCTCAGGGTATCGATATCATTTGTGGCTATGGACATTCCTATCCCCAAAATAGGACCCATAAGTGGGGAAATTAGCATGGCTCCAATAACCACCGCCGTTGAATTCGCATTCAGTCCAACGGAGGCGATAAAAATGGAACAGACCAAAATCCAGGCGTTGTGGCCCTTAAAGGAAATATCCTGGTCAATGGCCGCCCGGGTCGCCTCCTGATCTGTATTGTTGCGGATGTTTAACAGATCGCTCAGGAAGGATCGGGCGCTGCCGAGGAGGCCTTTAAAATCCTTTTTAACCTCGTCGCCTTTTTCCTGAGATTCCCGTGCGCTTTCCGTGCGCTCCGCTTTCTGACGCTGCAGTTCTTCCTTATCCGGTACTTCCATAACCCGCTTAAATAAAATCCGGTCCAAAAGTGTCTTTCACCCTGGATACCCACTGTTTGATTTCCTGTTCTTTCTGCTTTGGCAACACTAAAAGTGCTTTTTCAGTATCTACCACAATATAATCCTTCAGGCCTTCCAAAACGCCTATTTTACCTTCTGGCAACCGTACCATAAGTCCTTCACAATCCTCGGTGAGCACACCGCTCCCGGCGCCTGCATTTCCGGAAGCGTCTTTGGGGAGTTTATCGTAAAGTGAACCCCAGGTTCCCAGGTCATTCCAGTCAAATCCTGCAGGCAATACATAAACGGCATCCGACCTTTCTAAAATGGCGTAATCTATCGAAATATTTGCAGCGTTCGGGTAATTCTCCGCAATGAACCCTTCTTCTCCGGGGGTGTTATAGACAGCGCTACCCTTTTCAAAAAGCGCATACTCCTTGGGTTGATAGGCTTTAAAGGCCTCGATGATCGCCGATGCACTCCACATAAATATACCTGCATTCCAGAGAAAATTTCCCTGGCTCAGAAAGTGTTTTGCTGTGGCATAGTCCGGTTTTTCCCTAAACTGTTGCACTTTTTTCACCCCCGGTTTGGACTTTTCCTGTGAATCGAATTCAATATACCCAAACCCGGTATTCGGGAATGACGGAGCTATACCAAGGGTACAGAGCACCGGAGCTTCTGAACACTTCTCGAAACAATGGACCACATCATCTTCAAACGCCTGTTCATCCTCTATCCAGTGGTCGCTGGGGGCAACCACGATAAGGGCTTCCGGATTCATTTTCCGGATTTTCAGGGCGGCATACAGGATGCATGGAGCCGTGTTTCTCATAGCGGGTTCCGCCACTACCTGGGACGCCTCAATTTCCGGTAATTGTTCCATCACCAATTTCGTGTACCGCTCATTGGTTAGGATTAATATGTTCTCCGCCGGTATAAAGCGCGAAAGGCGTCCAAATGTTTTTTGAAGCAGGGAAACGCCTGCACCCAGCATGTCGTGAAATTGCTTGGGGTATTCTGTGGTACTCACAGGCCAAAAGCGGGAACCCACCCCTCCGGCCATCAATATCGCGTAGTAATTCGAATTCAAAAGAGCTTCTTTAAGATTTATTAATTCAGGATTTACCCAGCCATTCTACCTCTGCCTGGGGTTGAAAAAGATACAATTTTCCGGTTGCAACCTCGATACACTGGTACCGTTTTATTTTCTTGGGGCCCTTCTTAAAAATACGACCATTGTACATGCGAAACATACTGCCTTCCGGGAGTTCGAAAACGTATTGTTTGTCCCGGGCTTCCGAATCGAATTCTCTCAGCGCCAGGGAAAGCGCAGAATCGGTACTGCTGCTCGCCTTTGGATTTTTAAAATGCCTGGCGAGCAATGGAAGGAGTTGGATGGGGAAAACTTCAGGTCTTAAAAAGGGAAGCATCATTTGTTGAAAAGTGTACTTCCATTCTTTACCATGGGGCTTTATCCGCCTTCCATAAGTCTCAAATGCCACCAAATGGGCAAATTCGTGGATGAGTGTAATCAGGAAACGATACTTATTGGACATGGAATTTACAGTGATCATATGCCCGCCCCCTGGAAGCATCCGATAATCTCCATGACGGGTCACCCGTTGGTTCACTATTTTTAAATGAATCCCATACTTTTTAATAAGTTCCAGACAGGGTCCGACGGCCCGTTCCGGAATATAGCGCTCCAACACCTTTTCCATTGAGGTAAAGTTAGAAAAATAACGCGTGTAAATGTTTTACCCTGAAGTTCCGAAATTTACGGGGTAGAATTACTCACAGGAAGTATTTTCCCATTGTAGTAGGCGTGTCCGGTTAGTGCGAAATGCCCAATATAAGCCGCCATTTCCCCCGCACTTAATGGGGCCTGGTACCCGGGAAATGCAGCCTCGAGCATTTCGGTTTGAACTGCTCCAAGGGCCAGCACGTTAAACGAAGGGCCGGTATCTTTATACTCTTCTGCCAGGAGTTCCACCAGGGTGATTACGGCTCCCTTACTCGAACTGTACGCAGCCAGGCCCGGAAATTTGGCACTCCCCTGTATACCCCCCATAGAGCTGATCGTAAGCACATGACCCTCTGCTTCCATAACCGGGATAAGGGCCCGTGTCAATTCCGCTACTCCAAAGACATTGACGTCGTAAACGGCTCTGAAGTCATCAACTGTTGAATCCGCAAACGGACGATTTAACAACATTCCGGCGTTGTGAATCAGTACATCGGCTGTTCCCCACTGCGATTTCACCCAGTTTGCGGCCTTTTTAATATGCCCCGGTTCCGTAATATCAAAGCGCCAGGTAGCCACCCCTGGCAAACCCAGTTCCAAAACAGGATTTTCATTTCGCGACAGCGCCAATATCTGATGGCCGGCAGCGGCCAGCTGTGTCACTAACTCAAAACCAATGCCCCGGCTAGTGCCCGTAATGATAATCTTCGACATGCTCAGTTTAGTTTGATCTCTTCAATTGCCCCGTTGGCAATCCCCTGAATGACCGGAATCATCCTGCTGACAACCTTTGAGAGATGTTCATAATCCATTCGCGAGGCTTCATCTCCGGGTTGGTGGTAGTAGTTGTAATTCTCAAAGTCAAAAGATGAAAAAGTATGAGAAGGCACGCCATAGACTTCCCAGAAGGCGTAATTGTCTGAGCGTTGGAACAGGTTAAACTCACTGGCCTTAGGCAAAAATCCAACCAGGCCTGTACCTCCATAGGCATTCGAAACGGCTGCGAGATTGGATTTCTCATACCCCGTGAGATATAGAAGGTAGTCTTTGCCCTGCATGGGTACCCCAGTCATCTCAAAGTTGAGCATGGCGTAGAGGTCAACCCCGGAATCCTTTAAGGCCGTTGCCAGGTGTTTGGACCCCAATAAGCCCTTTTCCTCCGCGCTGAAGAATGCAAAAATCAAACTGCGCTTTGGAGCCTTTTGCTTTCCAAAATAACGCGCCAGTTCCAGGACCGTAGAAGTGCCGGAGGCATTATCATTAGCCCCGTTAGCAATCTCATCTCCATCCTTCGGCGGGACGATTCCAATGTGATCATAATGGGCGCCGATAAGGATATACTCCTCTTTCAGATTTGGATCGGATCCTTCAATAACCCCGACAACATTATAAGCCAGGGTACTCGTATTGGAAAGGGTATCCCGAAAACTACTAAAAAAAGGTGCTACCCCATACGCCTCAAACTCCTTTTCCAGAAATTCCGCAGCTTTCTCTATTCCTTCAGATCCGGTATCCCTGCCTTTAAGTTCGTCTGAGGAAAGATAGCTGACTACCTCATTCATTTTTTTGGCACTGGGTATGCTCCCGCAGGAATTCAGCAACAAGCCAATGGATACAATCCCTAATGCAAGATATAGCCTGTTATTCATGGTGAAAGTCCAATTCAAACGACAAGGGCTCGCAATGCGCATCAGGCCAACATGGTTACAGGATGTTCCAGATATGCCCTCAGCGTCTGCAGGAACTGAGACCCGGTAGCCCCATCAACCGTCCTGTGATCGCAAGCCAGGGTTACCTTCATCGTATGCCCAACTTTTATTTCTCCCTGACGCACCACAGGTTTTTCAACAATCGCCCCTACAGATAATATCGCAGAATTCGGCTGGTTGATGATAGAGGTAAACTCAAGGATACCAAACATTCCCAGGTTGGAAACGGTAAAGGTACTCCCCTCCATCTCGGCCGGGGTAATTTTTTTGATACGTGCCCTGCCCGCGAGGTCCTTAACCGCTGAACCGATCTGCGTAAGACTCATCTGATCTGCGAATTTCAGTACAGGAACCACCAAACCTTCATCTACGGCAACTGCAACTCCGATATGGATGTGTTTGTTGTATTTCATCGCTTCCGCACTCCAGGATGTATTCACCTGTGGGTGTTTCCTAAGTGCCATGGCACAAGCCTTGACGACCATATCGTTGAAGGACACTTTGGTATCCGGGAGGGCATTTATGCTTCCCCGGGAGGCCATAGCCTGCTCCATATCCACCTCTATGGTGAGGTAGTAATGCGGAGCCGTAAATTTGGATTCACTCAAACGTTTGGCAATCACCTTGCGCATTTGAGAATTCTTGACTTCCTCGGAAGCCTCTTCCCCTGCAGGGATATACGCTGTAACAGCTGGGGCGGCCTGGCCGGACGCTTCAGGCTGTGCAGCCTCTGCCGGGGCCGCTGCAGGAACAAAGTTCTCAATATCCCGCTTTACGATCCGACCCGAATCACCGGTACCCTTAACCTGCTTCAGATCGATCCCCTTTTCTTCGGCCATTTTCCGGGCGAGTGGTGAGACAAAAATCCGATCCCCATGAGCCGTTTCGGCCGGTTGGGGTTTTGAAGGAACTTTGGGTTCGTCTGTCTTGGTTTCCTCCTGAGCCGGAGCCGCCTCCGTCGGGGTTTCCCCTGCGGCAGCACGTGCGCTCAGTATGGCCGTAACATCAGTGCCTTCGGGGCCAATTACTGCCAGGACGGCGTCTACCGGGGCAGATTCGCCTTCCTGTATCCCTATATGCAGCAGCGTTCCCGTATAAAAGGATTCAAATTCCATGGTGGCCTTATCCGTTTCGATTTCAGCCAGGATATCCCCTTCCTCGACACTATCTCCAACCTTCTTCAACCAGGAGGCCACGGTGCCTTCTTCCATAGTATCACTCAGGCGCGGCATGGTGATAATCTCAACCCCTTCGGGAAGCTCCTCAGCCGATGCGGAAGCAGGTGTTTCAGCCTTTCCCCCCCCGGATGTTTCCTGGGGTGCTTCCTCCTGAGCTGCATTGGAAGGAGCGCCTTTCTCATCCAGCAAAGCCGAGATATCTTCACCCTCAGCACCTATTATGGCGAGCAGAGCGTCCACAGGAGCCCCGTCGCCTTCGGCAATTCCGATATGCAGTAAGGTACCCTCGTGGAAGGATTCAAATTCCATGGTCGCCTTGTCCGTTTCAATTTCGGCAAGGATATCTCCTTCCTCAACGGTGTCCCCAACATTTTTGAGCCATTTCGCCACGGTGCCTTCTTCCATGGTATCGCTCAGTCGGGGCATTGTGATAATCTCAGCCATCTGACTTTCTGTTATAATTTATGTTTCAGGAATGGATAATCCTTCTGTTCGTAGACCACGTCATAGAGTTGTTCCACAGGGGGGAAGGGAGATTCCTCAGCAAATTTCTCGCATTCTTTTACCCGTTCTTTTACCCGGGCATCTATTTCCTTCAGATCCTCTTCCGAAGCGTATTTTTTATCCAGGATGACCTGCTTGACCTGACTGATCGGGTCGATTTTCTTATATTCTTCCACCTCATCCTTTGTCCGGTAGTGCTGGGCATCCGACATGGAGTGTCCACGGTACCTGTACGTCTTCGCCTCTAAAAAGGTCGGTCCCCCCCCGCTTCGGGCACGTTCAATAGCCTTGTGGACTTCTTCTGCCACGGCCACCGGATTCATGCCGTCTACAGGACCACAAGGCATTTCATATCCCAGTCCGAGTTTCCAGATATCGGTGGTGTGCGCCGTGCGGGCTACAGACGTACCCATAGCATATCCGTTGTTTTCACAGATAAAAACCACCGGCAACTGCCATAACATAGCCAGGTTAAAGGCCTCGTGCAGGCTACCCTGCCGAACAGCCCCATCCCCCATATAGCATAAAGTCACGGCGTCCCTTCCAAAGTATTTGTCCGCAAAGGCCAGGCCCGCGCCCAGAGGGATTTGCCCTCCGACGATTCCGTGCCCCCCATAAAACCTGTGTTCTTTGGAAAAGATATGCATGGAACCTCCCATTCCTTTAGAGGTTCCCGTCACCTTCCCGAAAAGTTCGGCCATCACCTTTTTGGGGTCTTCGCCCATCCCAATAGGTTGTACGTGGTTTCGGTAAGCCGTAATCATCCGGTCTTTTCCGAGTTCCATAGCGTGGAGGGATCCCGCCAGGACAGCCTCCTGCCCATTATAGAGGTGCAGGAAACCCCTTACTTTTTGCTGGATATATACCGCGGCTAGTTTGTCTTCAAACTTCCGCCAGAAAAGCATATCCTCATACCAGTTCAGGTATACCTCTTTGGTAATTTTTTTCATGAAGGCCTGTTTCTATCGTTTTTGGGGTCAGAAAACCGAGACAGACTGCCTGTTTTCCCGACGTAGAAGAGCAAAAATACACATTAAATCAATTAGGAAAAAAAAATGGAACCCAAAGACTGAACCACCTGAAACTTAATTAAAATCGGGAGTCCAGATAACTCTGATCAAAGCCCAGGGGAAGGAGGGCTGAAACCGAAGGACATTCATAAACCCGCCCACTGTCGGCCTGCAGCAGGATTCTAATTGGGTTTTTCTGACGGTGTTCGTATTCCAACAGGGATTGGCGACAATTCCCGCACGGGGCGGCCGGGGTTTTTAAATGATTTCCGGGGGACAGGGCCACAACGGCCAAAACCTCAATAAGACCCTCTGGAAAGCGAGCGCCTTTTTGAAATACGGCTACCCGTTCCGCACAGAGGCCGGAGGGAAAGGAGGCATTCTCCTGATTGCTCCCAATAATCACTTCTCCCGATTGCAACAACAGCGCAGCACCTACCCTGAAACCCGAGTAAGGGGCATACGCCCCCGAAGTAGCTGACCGTGCTTTTTTCAAAAGCTCCCGATCCGCTATGGGAAGGGCTTCTTCCCCCTCATAAATGGTCAGGTCAAATCCCACATGTCGTTTCTCCATATTTAAAGATACATTGCACGGATTAAAAAGCACAGTGCTGTGCAAAAAAAACCCGCCACTTATGATGGCGGGCCCCTGGGGTTTAGGTTTAACTTATTTAATCATTGTAGAATTCCTGCCCGAGGTAAAAAGTGAGCGAAAACCGCAGGGTATTCTCCAACGGATTACGTACCTGGGCTGTCGAAAAGAGATAGGAAAGGTCAATTTGCGCATTGTTATACCGGAAACCGGCACCAAGGCTCAGGAATTTTCGAAAACCCTTCTCCTCGCTTTCATTGAAATACCCGGCCCGGAGCATAAACGCCTCACGAAAGACGTATTCGGCTCCGAGAGCCCAGGTAATTTCCTTCAATTCCTCGCTAAATCCGTCAGGTGCATCTCCGAAGGATTTAAAAACCCCTTCAAACCATCCAATGTCCTGGTATATAGCGTTGTCTTCCTGGTCCAAAAATCCATTCCCATTAAAATCCTGGGGGGTTGGCACCAGCAACTTATTGAACTCTCCACGAAGGGAAAGCGCATTGTCCATATCGAAAATAAAATCAAAACCACCACCCAGACCGAGATTGGTGGGTATAAAATTCTCCTGTCCTCCGGCGTCGTATTGAATTTTGGGGCCCAGGTTAGAGATGTTGAATCCCCAAACCCAACGACCGTCAAAACTATCATAGGCCCTTTCCCTCCCGTAGTAATATCCCGAAATATCCACCGAGAAAGTCTTTCCGGACTGTACTGCATTCCCCAACTGGGGAATTTCCAGGTTGGAGCTGATAAACCGACCCGCAACCGACATAGAAAACTGATCGCTTAATTTCAGGGAATACGAGCCGTCAATAGACAATTCATTGGGTTTGACCAGGGTGCCAATTTCCTCAAAGGAATTTCGCAACTCGATTTCCCCCAATGTAAAATACCTTATGGATACGGCAAAGGCACTTTGGTCATTGATTTTATTGAAATAGCTCCCGTTGAGCAATGCAATATCGGTGATAAGGCTCTCTAAATAGGGTGTATAGCTAATCCCAATCCCCATTTTGCGCTCGGCAAAGGCAAATTTGGCTGGGTTCCACTGTTGAGAAAAGCCATCTACAGAGGTAGCCACTCCAATATCCCCAATGGCGGAAGACCTGGCATCTGCGGCAATCCTCAGGAAAGGGACCGCTGTTGTAATAACCCTTTCATCCTGTGCAAAACCCTTGAATGAGGCGGCAAGCAGAAATAATACGCAAAATTTTTTCATCGTAACTATGTGCTTCATAAATAAAAAACCCTTTTCTCAAAGGGCAGAAACCGGAAGAATTCTGTTCCTTAAATACCCCGGTATATTCTATGGTAACGGCAATTTTCGAAATATCTTATGTGAGACTTCCTGAATCCTTCAGTGTTTTTAAGAAGTTTAAAGATGATTTAATACCTATAAATATATAGCTTCGGGAAAATGGTTTTAACTTTGGGCCGTTTAATTCCCCCAACACACTGGTTTAAAAACCTCTCCGGGCTTATACTAGATCGACGAATAACTCGTTATCAATGCACACAAGGCCGGAATCAATTCGGTTTTGGCCTTTAAGAGTTTTTGTTAAAGGCGTAAAATATAATGAACTTTTACCCGTTTAATTAGCCGAATAGCATTTAAAAAACGACTGAAGGCCCTAAAAGGCCCGATCCGAAACTTAAGTCCGAAATACAGATGAAACAAACACGTACCAGCACATTCCTTTTGGCAGCCATTGTCGTCGGATCCCTAAGCATGCAGAGTTGCAAGAAGTCTTTAGGATCCAAGGACATCTCAAGAGCTACAGGTTGGAAAATCAACGATAAGGAAGGGGGATTTCAGTATAATTCCGATTTCAAGGAGCAGGAAACCGCTCCGGGACTTGTCTTTGTCGAGGGAGGAACTTTCACAAAAGGTAAAGTTCAGGACGACGTCATGCACGACTGGAACAACACTCCGACAACGCAGCACGTCCAGTCCTTCTACATGGACGAGACAGAGGTGACCAACGTGATGTACCTCGAATACCTGGACTACCTTAAAAGCGTTTACCCGCCCGAAGATCCGAAGTATGCCAATATTTATGTAGGTGCCCTTCCGGATACACTGGTTTGGAGAAACCGCCTGGGCTATAATGAAACCATGACCAACAACTACCTCAGGCATCCCGCCTATGCGGAATATCCCGTTGTAGGTGTGAATTGGATTCAGGCCACTCAGTTTGCCGAATGGCGTACGGACAGGGTGAATGAAGCCATGCTCGAGCGTGAAGGGTATTTGGCTGAGGACGTAAAATACAGGGCGATGAACGGTGAGATCGCCGGTAATTTCAGTACAGAGACCTATCTGAATGCCCCTAAATCTGTTTATGGGGGCCAGATCGATACCCTGATGGGTAAAAATGTCAAGGATTCTGTTCCCTCCTTTGCGAAAAGAAGCAGCGGAATTTTGATGCCGGAATATCGCCTGCCTACGGAAACGGAATGGGAGTACGCAGCCGCGGCTCTTGTGGGAACCCGTGAATACAACAACTACCGCGGAAGGAAGAAATACCCATGGGAAGGTGATTACACCCGTAACGGCCAAAGAGTCGGAAGGGGAGATCAACTCGCCAACTTTAAGCAGGGTAAAGGAGATTACGGTGGAATTGCCGGATGGTCCGATGACGGGGCAGATATTACGGCTCCTGTAATGTCTTACAAGCCCAACGATCTGGGGTTATACGATATGGCAGGGAATGTCGCTGAATGGGTAGCTGACGTTTACCGTCCGATTGTAGATGATGAAATAAGCGATTTCAACTACTATCGCGGAAATATCTTTAACAAAAAAGCTATTGGTGAGGATGGAAAAGTAATGGTCCTCACTGAAGGAGAGATTGTTTACGACACTCTTCCAAACGGAAAAATAGTAGCTCTTAACCTGCCTGGGGAAGTTAAAATGGTTGCAGTGGATGAAGAGGATACCTATCTGAGGACCAATTTCTCCAAGAGCGATAACCGTGGATACAGGGATGGAGATCCCGGATCCTCAAGATTCTTCGACCGCTTCAGCGACGAAGAGGATGCGGACGACAGAAAACAAATGTACAATGCCCCTAAGCACAAAGTAGAGCGGGACGAAGAAGGTAAGCTGGTACGAGAGTACGACAAGAGCAACTACCGTACATCCCTGATCAACGATGAAGTTCGTGTTTACAAGGGAGGTTCGTGGAGAGACCGCGCTTACTGGTTAGATCCTGCTCAAAGGAGGTACCTGCCCCAGTACATGGCCACCGATTACATCGGATTCCGATGTGCCATGTCCAGAGTGGGAAGTAAATCCAAAGGAAAGAACAAGACGATTCGGGGTAAAAAAGTTAAAGGATAATAAACCCCCTTTCATACCTTAAAAAAAGCCCTGACTTTTCGGTCGGGGCTTTTTATATTTACCCGATGAACATCGAAGATATTTATTCCCGGTTTCTGGAATTCCCCTCAATTTCTACCGACAGCAGGAACGTCCTGCCTAACAGCCTGTTCTTTGCCTTAAAAGGGCCTAATTTTAATGGCAACCGATATGCGCAGGAGGCCCTGGACAAAGGAGCTGCCTATGCCGTGGTGGACGAAGCCGAGTACCATGTAAACGACCGGACCCTTCTGGTTCCCGATGTCCTGAAATCCCTGCAGGATCTCGCCACCCACCACAGGCGGCAAAGCAAGGCTACCCTCATTGCCCTGACGGGGAGCAATGGTAAAACGACTACCAAAGAGTTAATATCCCGTGTCCTGGAGCGCACCTACAAGACCCAGGCCACCGTTGGAAATCTCAACAATCATATCGGGGTGGCCCTTACCCTGTTGCAAATCCGGGAAGACACTGAAATGATGGTTGTGGAAATGGGAGCCAACCACCAAAAGGAAATTGCCTTTTTGTGCGCTTTGGCAGAACCAGATTTCGGGTACATCACCAATTACGGCAAGGCTCATCTGGAAGGGTTTGGTGGTGTGGAAGGCGTGATCAGGGGAAAGAGTGAAATGTATGACTATCTTATGGCGGAAGGAAAGACGATCTTCCTGAATGCCGATGACCCCATTCAAAGAAAAAAACTGGAGTCCTATACGAACAAAGTAGGTTTTAGCACCTCTGAGGCAGGTTATTACCGGATTGAAAATCAGGGAGCTGATCCGTTTGTCACCCTAAAGGCTGAAGATGCGGTTATCGAAACCTCCCTCAGTGGGTCATATAATTTCAGTAATTGCGCCATTGCCGTACTCATGGGTAAATATTTCAATGTTCCCCTGGAGGAGATCCGAAAGGCCATTGAGTCTTACGTTCCCGAGAACAACCGGTCGCAACTCTTGCAGATAGGCGCCCTGGATGTACTCCTGGACGCCTACAATGCCAACCCGAGTAGTATGTCTGCTGCCCTGGAGCACCTGGAGGCCCTTAAAGCCCCGAAAAAATTCGCGATTCTCGGAGATATGTTTGAACTCGGAGCAGATTCTGCAACTGAACATCAGCGGATAGCTGAACAGGCTGAAGCACTGAACCTGGATAACCTACTGCTCGTAGGCAGTGCTTTCTCTGCCACTAAGTCAGAAGGGATGAGATTTAAAACCTTTGAAGCCCTTGTGGAATTTCTGAAATCAAACCCCATTTCAGGCCCCGGGACCCTCCTTATCAAAGCTTCCCGCGGCATGGCCCTGGAGCGGTTGGTGGAGCATTTATAACAAGGACTTTCTCCTGCAAATAGAGGGCCGAGCGCCCGATGAAGGTC
>CAZEQO010000059.1:0-898 GCA_964514365.1 uncultured Robiginitalea sp.
AGAATTCAGCCCGATTCAGGAGTTATGGCTTGAAACTTCCAAAACGCCCTTTGCAAAGCCGGTATATCTCCTGATTTCGCCCCAGACCGGCAGTGCTGCTGAAACCATGGCCCTGGCGAGCCAGTCCCTGCCTCATTTTCGGCTTATCGGATCCAACACTTCCGGTGCGGTTTCCACGGCACTTGAAAAGCAGTTGCCCAATGGATGGGCCTTTGCCCTGTCTAATGAACATTTTATGGATACATCGGGAGTCCTTTATGAAAACAAAGGCATCCCCACGGATTATGACCTTCATTACCCGAGGGATCGACAGGCGTTTTTCAGGCAGGTAGCTGAGGCGCCCGAGGCAGACCTCGAAGCCGTTCGTGAAGCCGTGGAGAAACTACGGTCACAGGAGTAAAGAGACATTCTTCTCAGGCGAGTATTGCGTTTTCCTGTTATGGGAATTCAGGATCCAGCACTATCTTCTGACCGGGTGGGGGAGGGGATTCCCCCTGGGGCATCAAACAGTATTTACAGTATAAAGAGAAACAGCAATGGGAAGATCAACCCGACCAGCATCAATTTCCACCCCCGCTTATTAAAGCCGTTTTTGCCCATTGGAATCATCATGCCTGTAATGGCAATCAGTATCATGGCTGCCCCAAAAATATCGGAATACCAGATCCAGGCGGTGTCGGTGGATTTATGAAGTTTGATGGTATGGCCCAAAAAGGGTACGGTCCGCCGGGCTTCCAGCACCCCCTCACCTGTTTTTGTATCCAGTTCCATTATAGAATTTCCCGTAAAATCCACCCTGAGGCTGTTTCCGCGCAGACGGTGACTCTCATACTCCAGTTTAAATGGAGCCACGAGATCCCGGATTTTTTCTTCCGTGAGTTCCCCGTTCGGGATCTTA
>CAZEQO010000059.1:908-15273 GCA_964514365.1 uncultured Robiginitalea sp.
GGAAAAAGCAAGGATAAGACCTACATAGAAATAGGCAACGTCACGGTGTATTTGTCTGTGGGTCAGGTTCATATGTCTCCGGTGATTTTGATATTCTTCTTCGGCTATATCTCAAAATTCATGGCAATGAGCGCCCTGGGTTTTGAAGAAACCAAATATAGAATGATTCTAAATAAGAGAAAAGTAAAATAGACTTAAAAATTTGAGCTTTGTATAATCGCAGGAATGAGTAGATGTAAAAGCTGGCAGCGGGAAGGATCAAAGTTCAAGGTTCAAGGTTAAAAAAAAAGTGGCAGTTGGCAGTGGCAGTAGGTACGAGAGTTGGCACTGAGCATTGGCAGTCTGCAGAAAGAATCTGCGCACTGCCACTGCATACTGCTATTGCCTACTGCTTACTCCCGTAGGGTACTAAGAATCCTCTTCAGGTGGCATTGCAGCCAGATTGTAACGCAATTTCTTCAGTCTGAATTTGCCATAAACAAAAGGGCCATCCGAATAATGCCAGGTGGCTTCCCCGTAAGAAGGCACCCGAATTCCTTCAAATTCCCGATAATCCTTAACAGGGGTAGTGAAAGGTATGGCCTTCATCTGTCCGACATCGTAGCGGTCTTCTGAACGGAAATCTACCAAATCCCCTTCTGCATTAAAGTAAAGTACTGCTGAAATGTGGACTTTCCGGTAGCTAAAGAAGGCTTTAACACGAAATTCATCCAGCGTTTCCCACACGATCCGCTCGTCTATAAGGGCTCCTGGGGCAAATAAACACAGATCGTTCAAAAACGTTACGGTTTTGGTTGGCAGCATCTCGGGCTGGTCTATTTTGACCACCGGGTAGATGGAGAGCGCTTTTACGGTCATTTTTGCTGACGGCGGTTGATAGGAGTGATACCCATCGGTAGAGATGCCCTTCACCCGGGCTTTCATAAAAAACAGGCGTTTGGGCCTGGGGATAAAATTGTACTGGCGAGCGCGAAATCGAAACCAGGCTCCCCCCTGGCTGCGCATCTCTCCATCGAACTCCAGATAGAAATTCTCGACCTTGGGTTGTCCAACGGCGCCGCTTCGTCGAATGTATTGCTGTACAGGGTCCGGAAGCTTTTCCAGGTCTTTCTCCTGCAAAAGGTTTTGGGAAAGCCTCAGGTTTTCAAAGATGGCCTGGACATCTTCCTTAAAACGACCTTCAAACCGTGCCTTTGAATACCCTATGAAAACGCCCACTAATACGACCAGATTCACAAAGGATCCCAACTGGGTGTCCTCCCAGGCCGAAAAAATCCACATTTGCGAAATTAAAACCCCGATAAGTGCCGGGTGGAACCAATTAAGGCGACCCTTTACGAGCTGAACGGCCGAGGCAAAGAAAAACAGTGCGGCCAGCAACCAGCTAAAACCTACCATGGGGGGAATAATTTTATTAAAATATTCCAGGTTCACCCACCCATAGGCGTGGGCAAACCAGAAAATGTGGACTACCGCGTGCAGGATCAGGAGTAAGACAAAAGCAACTCTCATAGTAGTAGATCTTGGGCTATCTTCCTGAAGCCTGTCAGGAACCTCGTTCGCCCAGATCAAAGATATCTTAATATGTGCCTTTAACAAACTGCATTGAACATTAAGGTGTAAGGGTCGGGAAGGCGATGAGATGTAAGGCTAATGCCATCAGCCAGAGCAAAGTACGCACCCCGTTTAAACTGACCAGGCGTTTAAATGTGGCCGTATCCGCAGTTCCCCGGCTTATCTGCCGGTGCAGGGGCACAAAAAAAAGAAATGTAAAGCCCCAAAGCACGGAAATAAACAGGGTATAGAGGAAAGGAACCAGGCCGGGTTGGGTCACAATCCAATATATCCCTCCCAGCAGTTGGGCAACCATTAAAGGGGCCACCAGGGCTGTGATATTTCGTGTATATACAGCATGCCAGCGCTCTAGCGCCTCCTTTGAAAAATACTGGAATGCCGGATAGACCACCCACTGCACGGCCAGGATAACCCCTGCCATCAATGCGTCTGCCAAAAGCAGCCAGGCATGCCAGGAACTGAGGAAATCTATGCCCAAAAAATGACTAACCGTGAAGATAGTTGTTCAACTCAGCAATTTTCTCTGCACTATTAAAAACTCCTCCATAAAAAGACGTCACAGTAGTAGAGCTGTCGTCCTGTATTCCCCTGGAGCAAACACACATATGTTTGGCGTCCAGGATGACCGCTACGTCCTGGGTCTGTAAAACGGCCTGCAGTTCTGTCCCGATTTGGTTTGTGAGTCGTTCCTGTACCTGGGGCCTTTTGGCATAATACTGAACCAGACGATTCAGTTTGGACAAACCTATGACCTTCCCTGAGGATATGTAGGCTACATGGGCCTTTCCAAAAATGGGCACAAAATGGTGTTCACAGTTCGAGTAGAACGTGATGTTCTTCTCTACCAGCATTTGGTTATACCTGTATTTGTTTTCAAATAAGGTTACGGAGGGCTTGTTCTGGGGATTCAGACCCGAAAAAATTTCCTCAACGTACATTTTGGCGACTCGTTTGGGGGTACCACTGAGGGAATCATCCGTGAGATCAAGACCTAAAACGTCCATGATCCGCTCAAAGTAATGGGCGATTTTTAATTTTTTATCCGCATCGCTCAGTTCAAAAGCGTCTGGTTTCAGCGGAGTCTCCATTCCGGTGAGCAGGTGGTCATCGCCAAAATCATCAATATGGAATCCGTTGTGGTTGACTGTGTCTTTAAGCAAATTATCCAGCATAGGTCTTAGGGTTGATGGGTTGGAAGACATTATAAGTCTCCTTCAAGTGCTTCTATCTTATTGAGGATATCCTGGGCCTCCGCATACTTGGCGTCTCCAGCAGCACGATTTACCTGGGAGAGTTTATGGGCCTCAGACATGAGCTTTTTGTACTCTTCCTGCAATTTTTCGGTTTGAGATTTCTTCTTAAAAAGTCCGAACATCAGTTCTCATTTTAGTTCTGAGACTAAAGTAGAAATAATGTTTAACAAGAACTGTTAAAGATTAAACAAAATTGCAAAACTGATAGTTTTGGGGCTACTTAAACCAGCGAAGTGTGGCATCCACCATACGTTGCTTGAGATCCGAGTACGGAGGCATCAGCAGGTCAATGGAGCTGGGGGTGTACTGGCGAACGGTCGCCCTCTCATTGGAGAAGGCGAGGAAACCGTAGTGGCCGTGGGCCTTGCCGATTCCACTGTTGTTGATTCCTCCAAAAGGCAGGTGGTTGTTCGATAAGTGTACTACATTGTGGTTTATACAGGCCGTACCGGCGCGGGTATTCGTGCTCAACTTCCGAATAGCCCCTTTGTTTTTACTAAAGGTATAGAGGGCGAGGGGTCGGGGTTTTCTATTGATAAAATCTACGGCTGCATCTACATCCTTGACCGTGACAATAGGCAATACCGGACCGAAGATTTCTTCCTGGAGCAGGGCGGCATCCTCAGGGACCTGGTCAATCAGGGTGGGTTCAAAAAAGTGTTTTTCTTCTGTATTACCCCCTCCATAGATAATCCGGGCACCCTGGGTGACAGCGCCATTCACTAAGTCCTGTAAGCGGCGGTGATGGGCCGTATGGATGATGCGGGAATAACTTTCCGAGTGTGAAGCCCCCTGGGGAAAGAAGGAATCCAACTGATTTTTGAGGGCCTCTACAAATGCGCCTTTTGCTTATTCAGTCACCAAAACATAATCCGGGGCCACGCAAATCTGTCCGGCATTCAGGCATTTCCCCCAGGCCAGTCTTTTGGCCGTAGTTTCCATGGATGCTGTTTCGTCCACGAAGGCAGGCGATTTACCTCCTAACTCCAGGGTGACCGAGCTCAAATGGCGGGAAGCAGCCTTCATAATCTGCTTGCCTACAGCGGGTGACCCTGTGAAAAAGATATGGTGGAAGGGTAATTCCAATAAGGCTTTCGCCGTTTCCACCTCCCCTTGTACCAGGGCTATTTCTGAGGGATCGAAAAGTGCACTTACGATTTCCGCCATCACCTGACTGGTTGCGGGGGTGAATTCAGAAGGTTTGACAATACAACAGTTGCCCGCTGCAATGGCCGAGACCAGGGGATCAAAGGTTAAATTCACCGGAAAATTCCAGGGAGAGAGGATCAGGCAGACCCCTTTGGATTCGTATTCAATATAGGATCGGGATCCGATCATCGGCAGGGGGTTGCCTACCTTTTTCGGCCGCATCCAATCCCTTAGATTGCGTTCTATATGTTTGATTTCAGCGAGAATAGGATAGATTTCGGTGAGATCTGTTTCCAGAAAAGGTTTGCCGAAATCGGAAAACAGGGCGTCACGGAGGGGTTGCTTGTATTCGAATTCCAGGGCGTTTTTCAGCCTCTTTAATTTAGTTACCCGCTCCTTGTAGGTCGTTTTGCCCACTTTGAGAAACCGATCCATTTGGTCGTCAAACAGCTGTTGGTAAGGATTTGCCTTCATCTTTACAGGGTTTGACGGGTCTGGCTTTCCTCTGGGGCTTTCGCAGCGATATGCTCCATGATAATCTTTGCGTGCTCGCGGGAGTTTTCAATAAACCATTTATGGGTCTCCATGCCGCCGCAAATTACCCCAGCGAGGTAAAGTCCGGGAACATTGGTTTCCATGGTTTTAGGATCGTAGTGCGGGCGTTTCTTGTCGTCTTCTGAAATGGAGATCCCGGCCGCGGCGAGAAAATCAAAATTGGGCTGGTATCCCGTTAGGGCCAGGACAAAATCATTTGGGAGCATCACAGTGCCCTCCGGGGTGTTCAGGACAATTTGTTCCTCACGGATTTCCTGAATAGTACTGCTGAAATAAGCGCGGATACTCCCCTCCTCAATGCGGTTGAGGATGTCCGGGCGCACCCAGTATTTTACACGCCTCCCAATTTCCGGGCCCCTGACGACCAGTGTGACTTCTGCGCCTTTGCGCCAGCACTCCAGGGCGGCATCCACGGCCGAATTACTCGCACCGACTACCGCCAGTTTCTGCCCCGCGTAAAAATGGGGATCCTTGTAGTAGTGCGATACTTTGGGCAGGTCCTCCCCGGGTACATTCAGAAGATTCGGCAAGTCGTAGAAACCGGTTGCGATAATCACATACCGGGCCAAGTAGGTTGCTTTAGGCGTGGTTACCGAAAACAAATCACCTTCTTTCACAATCGAAGTAACCTTCTCAAAAAGCTGCAGATTCAATCCGTTGGAGGTGACAATGCGCCTGTAGTATTCCAGGGCTTCATTGCGCTTGGGTTTGGCTTCATTGCTGATAAAGGGAATGTCGTCAATTTCCAAACGTTCGGAAGAAGAAAAAAACTGCATATTCACCGGATAGTTGAAAAGGGAATTGACAATGGGTCCCTTTTCGAGAATTCTATACGAAATCCCTTTCTTTTTGGCCTCCAGTCCACAGGCAATGCCGATGGGGCCGCCTCCGATAATCAATAAATCCGTCATTACAATGGGGGTTTCGGTGTTTGCTCCTGTTGTACAAAGCTAGCTAATTCGCTTTTATCTCCGATAGAACAGGAGAAGAACCCGACTCCTGAATGATATTTGTCATACTTTTTCGCTTGAATAAAAGTGATCTTTAATCCTGAATAATCGTAACACCTATTAAAATGAGCATTCCCCAAAACATCCCGGTTTCGACTATTATGAGTACACAGCTCGTAATACTCAACACTACAGACAGCCTGGAAAAGGCCGAGCATCTGTTTAAAAAGCACAAAATTCGCCATATTCCCGTGATTGAAGGTCAGAATAAAATTGTGGGAATGTTAAGCCTGACGGATTTACTTAGAATCAGTTTTGCCGATGGCGCTTATGAGGAAGAGGACGACATTGAATCCGTGGTATACGAAATGTTTACCCTGTCTCAAGTGATGGCGAAAAAAATAAGATCTGTAAGTCCCCAGACCAGTATTAAGGAAGTTGCTGAGCTATTGGCTGCCCGTGAATTCCACGCTGTTCCTGTGGTAGACCAGGGCGATCTGGTGGGAATTGTAACGACTACCGACCTGATAAAATACCTGCTTAAACAGTATCAGTAAACGCTTGTAGAAGCCATTCGGGCTATAGTCGCTTTGGGGTCTTCTGTGCGAAATACAGCACTCCCCGCCACCAGGACGTCGGCTCCTGCCTGAACCAGCTTAGCTGTGTTGTCCGGGGTTACCCCCCCGTCGATCTCAATGAGGGTTTTAAGTCCTTTGGAATCGATCATAGACCGGAGTTCGCGAACCTTTTCATAGGTGTTTTCAATAAAGGATTGTCCGCCGAACCCTGGGTTTACACTCATTAAAAGTATCAGATCTGCCCCCTCGAGGGAATTCTCCAGCAAGGATACCGGGGTGTGGGGATTGAGCGCAATACCCGCTTTCATCCCCGCATTGCGAATAGCCTGCAGGGTGCGGTGCAAGTGTGTACAGGCCTCGTAATGCACCGTGAGGTTGTCCACACCCAAACCGGCAAAGGTCTCGATATACCGATCGGGCTGTACGATCATCAGATGTGCATCCAGGGGTTTCTTCGCTACCTTCCGGATGGCTTTTATCACAGGCATTCCGTATGAAATATTCGGGACGAAAACCCCATCCATTACATCGATGTGGTGCCAAATCGCCTGGCTCTCATCCACCATTTTAACGTCTTTATCCAGGTTGCCAAAGTCGGCAGCCAGGAGTGAAGGAGCAATTTGGGCGGTACGTTTCAAAGAAAAAATATTTTTGGGTTGATCAAAGGTACGCAAAGCATCAAAAAAAAAGGGGCGTGCCATAAATGAAAAAACTCCGGTAATCAGCCGGAGTTTATTCATCAATCAAAAAACGAACAGTCATGAAAATGCTGTTACGAGTACAAAATACAAACAATATGCCAATATTCCAACTTGGGAATACTTTAACATTGCTAAAACTACCTATCCGAGATAGGTCTTGAGAATTTTGCTTCGGGAAGTGTGCTTGAGTCTGCGAATGGCCTTCTCCTTGATCTGGCGCACGCGCTCCCGGGTGAGGTCAAAAGTTTCTCCTATTTCCTCAAGCGTCATCGAGTGTTGGCCAGCGAGTCCGAAATAGAGTCGAATTACGTCAGCTTCCCTGGGGGTAAGCGTTTCTAACGCCCTTTCAATTTCAGTGCGCAGGGACTCATGCAACAGGTCTTTGTCCGGATTGGGAGATTCCCCACTTCGCAACACGTCGTAGAGATTTGAATCTTCCCCATCGATAAGGGGCGCATCCATAGAGACGTGGCGTCCGGAGTTTTTTAAGGATTGTTTGACATCCTCAATGGTCATATCCAGTTCCTTTGCAATTTCCTCAGCGGAGGGCGGGCGCTCATGTGCCTGCTCCAGATAAGCAAAGGTTTTATTGATCTTATTGATAGACCCAATTTTGTTCAGGGGAAGGCGAACAATACGGGATTGTTCTGCCAGTGCCTGCAAAATGGACTGACGAATCCACCAAACGGCGTAAGAGATAAACTTAAATCCCCGGGTCTCGTCAAAACGCTGAGCGGCTTTGATAAGTCCAAGATTTCCCTCATTGATTAAATCGGGCAGGGTCAGACCCTGGTTTTGATATTGTTTGGCTACGGAAACCACGAAACGAAGGTTGGCTTTAGTGAGCTTCTCCAGGGCGATCTGATCTCCGGCTTTAATCCGTTGTGCCAGTTCTACCTCTTCATCGGCTGTAATTAAATCCACCTTTCCAATCTCCTGAAGGTATTTGTCAAGAGATGCGGTTTCCCGATTGGTAACCTGCTTTGTAATTTTTAGCTGCCTCATCGTACTTTCTTCGGTTTTAGTTCTGGTTGTTGGGGTACTGCCTTTAGTTATACGTATAAAGTTGTTAAAAAGTTACACACAGGTTCCGAAAATTTAAACTACTGGGGTTGTAAAAAGAAAAAACCCCTGATTATCAGGGGTTTATTAATATACCAGAGCTTACACCTAAGAGCGCGAACGCTGAGGTCTTCGGCCATTGCGGTCATTGCGGTCACGGTTTCCGCCACCATCCCGTCTCCTTGGCGGACGTTCTACATAGCCTTCCGGTTTTGGTAAAAGCGCCCTTCGGGATACTTTGTCCTTGCGGGTACGCGGGTCGGTTCCCATATACTTTACATCAAAGACGTCTCCCATATTCACCACGTCGGTAACCTTATCGGTACGTTCCCACGCCAGCTCCGAGATGTGAAGCAATACTTCATTTCCAGGGGCTTCCAAATATTCAACAACAGCACCGAAGTCGAGAAGTTTGATGACTTTAACTTCATAGACACTTCCTTCTTCGGGTTTGAAGGTGATCGAATCTATTTTAGCCAGAACCTGGTCGATACCTTTTTGGTCCGTACCCAGGATTTCGATAAGTCCTTCCCCGGTTACCGGGTCTTCATTGATGACAATGGTCGTTCCGGTTTCTTTCTGCAATTCCTGAATCACTTTACCTCCGGGTCCGATCAGGGCGCCGATGTAATCGTTGGGGATCACAGCATTGACCATTTTAGGGGCGTGAGGTTTTACATCCGCATTGGGAGCAGGGATGGTTTCAGTCAGTTTCTCCAGAATATGAAGACGTCCTTCCCGGGCCTGTTGCAGGGCCTTCACTAAAATCTCATAGGACAGCCCTTTAACCTTGATGTCCATCTGGCAGGCCGTAATTCCATCTGAGGTTCCCGTGACTTTGAAATCCATATCGCCAAGGTGATCTTCATCTCCAAGAATATCGGAGAGTACGGCGTATTTGCCGGTTTCCGTATTGGTGATCAGTCCCATGGCAATTCCCGAAACGGGTTTTTCAATACTTACCCCGGCATCCATAAGGGCCATGGTTCCGGCACATACGGTGGCCATGGAAGAAGATCCATTACTTTCCAGGACCTCTGATACAATACGGATTGTATAAGGCCAGTCCGCCGGTATACTTCCTTTCAAAGCTCTTTGGGCCAGGTTTCCGTGGCCGATCTCCCGCCGGGATGTCCCGCGAATCGGACGCGCTTCCCCTGTACAGAACGGTGGAAAATTATAGTGGAGGTAAAAGGTCTCCTCTCCTTCAAAGGAAGGCATATCGATAATGCTCGCATCCCTGGAAGTACCCAGGGTAACTGTTGCCAGTGCCTGAGTTTCACCACGGGTAAAAATAGCCGAACCATGTGTCGAAGGAAGGTAATCCACTTCACACCATATCGGACGGATTTCATCGGTCTTCCGACTGTCCAGGCGAAGTCCTTCCTCGAGAACCAAACTCCGGATGGCGTCTTTTTCAGCCTTGTAGTAATATTTTGAGATCAGGTCCCCATGCTCCTCCAGGGTAGCTTCGTCAAATGAGGCTTTTATTTCCTCCTTAAGGGCTGAAAAGGCCTCGCTTCTTTCGTGCTTGGCAGAACCTGCTTTGGCAATGGCGTAGACTTTGTCGTATGCCATTTCGTGAATCTGTTTTTCCAGATCCGCGTCTTCGCTTTCCTGATCGTACTCCCGAACTTCTTTGCGGCCCACAGCCTCCGAAAGTCGGATCTGAGCGGCACACTGCTCTTTGATGGCTTCATGGGCAAAGCGGATCGCTTCTACCATCTCTTCTTCGGAAATCTCACTCATTTCCCCTTCTACCATCATTACGGAATCCGCTGAGGCTCCAACGACCATTTCGATGTCAGAATCTTGCAGCTGGGCGCGTGTAGGGTTGATGATCAGTTCGCCGTTCACCCGTCCGACACGGACTTCGGAGATAGCGCATTCAAAAGGGAAATCGGACAGCTGAATGGCTGCTGAAGCGGCCAGACCCGCCATCGCGTCCGGCATGACTTCGTCGTCATGAGACATCAATTGAATCATCACCTGAGTTTCAGCGTGATAATCCTTTGGAAAAAGAGGGCGTAAGACCCGGTCGACCAAACGCATGGTTAGGATTTCTCCATTGCTCGGGCGCGCTTCCCTTTTAAAGAATCCTCCCGGATATTTTCCGGAAGCCGCGAATTTTTCGCGATAGTCTACAGTGAGGGGTAAAAAATCAACATCGCTCTGCTTGTAGTTGGATACTACGGTACAAAGCAACATACATTTACCGGATTGAACCACGACAGAACCGTGGGCTTGTTTGGCCAGTTTTCCTGTTTCGATAGAAATTTCCCTACCGTCTCCAAGGTCGATGACCTCTCGAAATGTTTTTGGAATCATTAGAAAGTAATTAATAAGTGCCCGGGGGCATTTGAATTAAACAAAGGTCTCCCGTCTTACCGGACGGTCTGGGTTGTGTTGTTGTGCAGGTCGACCAATGAAAAACCGGAAGTGAGCCTTTTATGTTGCCTTAACAGGTAAGGACTTTTGGGACAGAGCCCTATGCAGGTATACCTTGAATAGGGGTGTAAATAGAAACAGGGGAGCCAAAAAAAGACTCCCCTGTATCGGTTATTTTCGAATGTTGAGTTCTTTGATCAGAATCCGGTATTTCTCAATATCCTTCTTCTTGAGGTAATCCAGAAGGCTTCTGCGCTTTCCTACCAGCATCACCAGGGAACGCTCTGTATTGAAATCTTTTTTATTTCTCTTCAGGTGTGTCGTCAGGTGGTTGATACGGTGGGTGAACAAAGCTATCTGCCCCTCTGTGGAACCTGTGTTTGTCTCAGAACCGCCATGTTTCTTAAAAATGTCGGTCTTAATCTCTTTGGTTAAATACATGCCAATATTGTTGTAAATGATTTTTATGTATCCGATTGATTTTCAATCAGGGCGCAAAGATACACATTATTCGTGCATATCATGCCTCTTGTCGATATTAATTCATCCCAATTAAACTATTTGGGAAAGCGACAGTCCAAATTTATGAAACCTTAAAAAGTAAACCTATGAAACCGATCAAATTTAAAAATCTAATCTACGGGGCAGTCGCACTGGGTATCCTGGGGGTCTCCTGCGAGAATGAAAAAACTCCTGAGGCGTTGGATACCACCCAACTCCAGGCCACAGATTTAACGGCTGTGCAGCAAATGGATCAAACCCAATGGGCCACTGAAGAAGTGCTCAACCTTGCGGAAGAAGTGTATCAATTGGAGGCCCTCAGCCTGGAAGGAAAAAGTGTATTGAATTCAGGCTTTCTTCCCGATTGTGCAATAATTACAACAGAAATTAAGGGGAATCTGATTGAGAAAACGATCGATTTTGGTGCGGGCTGTGAATCTCCAAATGGCAATCTGCTAAAGGGTGTTGTTGTTATAAGTATTGAAAGGGACCTCCGGGAGGGGCGTCGACATATCGACCTTTTCCTCGAAGATTTCAGCTTTAACGAAATGGATATTGAAGGTTCAGCAACCCAGGTGAGGATGAGATCCGGTGACAGCGCTAACCCCGAGGCTGTTATTAACTCTGATTTTACAGCCACCTGGCCGGATGGTGAACAAGCCACCTGGCGAGGGGAGCGAAGCCGGGAGTGGATTGAAGGATATGGCTCCGGATTTTGGGGCAACCACGTCTTTCTCATAACCGGATCCCAGACCTTTTCGAATCGAAGGGGTATAACCTACAATCGCACCGTACTCGAGCCCTTAAGACGAGAACTCGCCTGCAGATTTGTAGTGAGTGGCACCTTGCAGGTCAGCAGGGAAGGATGGAATGGGGTGCTCAATTTTGGCGACGGCAGCTGCGATAGCCGGGGGGAATTACAATTGCCAAACGGCCAGGTGAAAGAGGTAACCTTAAGGCGAATTCGCCCTTGAAACAAAAAAACTCCCCGTCTACGGGGAGTTTTTTAATCGGTACGAGCGGATATTACACTGCCGCTTCGTGACGGATCGGTTGGTTTTGAATCAAATCCAGGTAGAGGTTGATTTTCCCTTTCAATTGGGTCCTGTGGACGATAAAATCCAGGAAACCGTGTTCCAGTACAAACTCTGAGGTTTGAAAGTCAGCCGGGAGGTCCTTTCCGGTGGCTTCTTTGACTACCCTGGGGCCTGCAAAACCGATCAGTGCTCCGGGCTCTGCAATATTTATATCCCCGAGCATGGCATAGGAAGCCGTCGTCCCACCGGTTGTAGGATCAGTACACAGGGAGATATAGGGTAATTTTGCTTCAGCCAGCTGGGCGAGCATTGCTGAGGTTTTTGCCAATTGCATAAGTGAAAGGGCTGCCTCCATCATCCGGGCGCCTCCCGATTTGGAGATCATCACAAAAGGCAATTTCTTTTTGATGCTATATGCGATGGCCCTTGCGATTTTCTCTCCAACCACACTTCCCATAGATCCTCCGATAAAGGCGAAATCCATACAGGCGACGACCATATCTTTACCCATGGATTTTCCCACTGCAGTGCGGACGGCGTCTTTTAAGCCGGTTTTCTTTTGCGCTTGTTTAAGTCGGTCGGAATACTTCTTTGTATCCTCAAATTTAAGAGGGTCCTTCGAAGTAAGGTTTGGGTCGAGTTCCTTAAAAGTATTGTCGTCGAAGAGGATCTGGAAATACTCTGCACTGCCGATACGCACGTGGTAATCATCCTCAGGACTTACCCAGTAATTCTCGGCAAGGTCTTCAGATTCAATGATTTTCCCGGTTGGAGATTTATACCACAACCCCTTGGGGGTATCTTTTTTCTCTTCTGTGGAGGTCTGAATCCCTTTTTCCTTTCTTCGAAACCAAGATGACATATGTTCGTCTTTTAGTGATTCTTCGTTACCCTTCAATTATAGCGTATTTACGTTGTTGAGATCTTCAAAGGCCTGGGTGAGTCTCTTGACAAAGGTCTTTTCACCTTCCCGCAGCCATACCCGTGGGTCATAAAATTTCTTATTCGGCTGATCAGCCCCATCCGGGTTGCCGATCTGGGACTTCAGATAGTCCTTTTTGGCTCCCATATAGTCCCGGATACCTTCCATAAAAGCATACTGCAGGTCCGTGTCAATATTCATTTTGATCACCCCGTACCCAATGGCTTCCCGGATTTCTTCGAGTGTGGAACCCGAACCCCCGTGAAAAACAAAATCAATATGGTTATGGCCGACCCCGTGTTTTGCACTGAGGTACTCCTGGGAATTCCTGAGGATTTTCGGAGTGAGTTTGACGTTTCCGGGTTTATATACCCCGTGTACATTTCCAAACGCCGCAGCAATAGTAAAGCGGGGGCTTACTTTGGAAAGCTCCTCGTAGGCATAGGCCACTTCTTCGGGTTGGGTGTAAAGTTTGGAGCTGTCGATACCGGTATTGTCGACACCGTCTTCTTCGCCACCGGTAACACCCAGTTCGATCTCAAGGGTCATACCGATTTTGTGCATGCGCTCCAGGTAGGATTTACAGATTTCAATATTTTCCTCTATGGGTTCTTCAGAGAGGTCGATCATATGGGAACTGAAGAGGGATTTCCCTTTTTCCTTATAATATTCCTCGCTTGCATCGAGTAAACCATCGATCCAGGGCAGGAGCTTTTTGGCACAGTGATCTGTGTGTAATATAACGGTGGCTCCATAGGCTTCAGCGAGCTGGTGAATGTGTTTGGCACCGGCGATGGCTCCGAGGATGGCCGCCTGCTGCCCATCATTGGAAAGCCCCTTTCCCGCGTTAAACTGTGCACCTCCATTGGAGAACTGAATAATTACCGGGGCGTTGAGCTTGGCCGCTGTTTCCATAACGGCATTGATGCTATCCGATCCGATGACATTGACTGCCGGCAGGGCGAACCCTTTTTCCTTGGCGAATCTGAAAATTTCCTGTACTTCGTCTCCGGTGGCTACTCCCGGCTTGATTGAATGGCCCATAGATCAGGTCTTAAAGAGAATAATTAGTTGAGGCAAAAGTAATAAATAATCAGTGTTAAAAGGGATAATTGATCCCGATCTGCAGGACGGAATTGGCAAAGTTGTATTCCGCGAACCATCTTTCGGACGGAATTCGGGCGGGATTGTAGGTTTTAAACCCTAAATCTGCCCTGAAGACAAAAAAGGAAAAATCATACCTCAGACCAAATCCCGTGCCCACAGCGATATCCTGTAAGGACCTGAAGCCGCTGAAAGTAGCTGAATCCAAAGTGGTTTGATCCCAGACATTCCAAATGTTACCTATATCGGTAAAAAAGGCACCTTTCAGATCCCCCACAACGGGAAATCGGTACTCCAGGTTAAAGGCCAGTTTAAAGTTAGCCTCGTTAAAATCATTGATGTTATCAGTGCTTCCCGGCCCGAGCGAATATGGGAACCAGGCCCGGTTATCGTTCGCGCCCCCTGCGAAATAACTCCGAACAAAAGGAATGTTGTCTGCATTCCCGTAAGGGATAGCGATCCCGGCAAAGGAACGGAATGCGACGACGTTTGTGGGGGTAAGTTCCCAGTGTTTGATGTATTCCACTTCAGTTTTGACGTATTGGGAATAGGGAACCCCTAAAAAGAGGCGCTGTCCGTTTTCATTTTTG
>CAZEQO010000060.1:0-11232 GCA_964514365.1 uncultured Robiginitalea sp.
ACAAGAATACCAAGCCCCATAAAGTCTAGTTTTTAAAACTAATGAACAGTCTTTAGAAAATTATAATACTCTGAAAATTGAATAGGAAGAAATTCGGAATCAAAACCAGCGTCGGACCAAAGTACAATACGTGCGATAGGCGGCTCCGTATTTTTTTTCCAGCGCTTTCTCCTCACCTGCAATTTGAAACCGATTCATATAAGCCACAAAGAGGGCGGCAAGAATCGTGTTAAAGACATTCCCAAGGTGGATACCCCACGCCAGCAAAAACAAAAGCAACCCGAGGTACATCGGGTTTCGGCTGAAATTATAAATGCCTTTAACGACAAGTGCCGTGCTCTTTTCCGGATGCTGGGGATCCAGGGAGGTCCCGGCCCTGAGGAATTGAATAACCGCTGCAAAACCGACCACTCCGCCCAGGGCCAAACAGAACCATTTGAGCCCGTTTCTTCCAAAAAAGTCGAACTGCCCGAAAGGCAGTCCTTTGGAAAGCACGAACATAAGACAGCCAAAAATTATAAATACAACGGCCGGGGGGAGTTTAAGTTTGTTCACAATTCTGATTTGACCCTGTAAAAATACTATTTTTGAGAAGCCTTGAGAAATCCACCACACCGATGAAGCAAATTGTTTTCGCAACCCACAATCTAAACAAAATAAAAGAGATCCAACCTTTGATCCCCGGCGGCCTGGAAGTAGTGAGTTTGGACCAGATTGGGTGTGTGGAGGCCATCGCGGAAACGGCGAATACCCTGGAAGGAAATGCACAAATTAAGGCGGAATATATCTGGAAGTATTTCAGGCAGGACTGTTTTGCCGATGACACCGGCCTTGAAGTGGAAGTACTTGAAGGAGCTCCCGGGGTCTATTCTGCGCGTTTTGCGGGCCCTGAGGCCCTGGCCGATGCAAATATGGCCAAACTCCTCAAACTTTTACAGGGGAAAGCTTCCCGAAAGGCGAGGTTCCGAACGGTTATTGCCCTGATCCTGGGGGGGCATTCATACCAATTTGAAGGTGTGGTCGAGGGAAAAATACTCGAAGAACCGAGGGGAGAGGGTGGCTTCGGCTATGATCCCGTTTTCCAGCCGGACGGATCTGAACTGAGTTTTGCTGAAATGACACTTGAGGAAAAAAATAAGATGAGCCATAGGGCAAGGGCCATTGCAAAGCTATGTACGTTTTTAGAGAATATAATAGGGGATGAATCCCGATCGGATTAAATGCGGTATCTTTGCCGATAAATTGACCGGCTTTCCTCTATTTACGTGGCAATTAAGCACCAGTACGAAACCCAGGCCACCAGTTTCAACAATCCGTAATTGATTAGATCACATCATGCTATCATTTGAATCATTAGGACTCAATGCTCCCCTCTGGGAAGCTGTCCGGGATCTTGGATATGAGAATCCCACCCCCATACAAGCGGAAGTAATTCCCATGCTACTAGAAAGTGAAACCGACCTGGTGGCACTGGCACAGACCGGTACCGGAAAAACTGCCGCTTTTGGCCTGCCCTTACTTCAAAAAACGGAAGTTGATCAGCGTAAAACCCAGGGGGTAATCCTCTCCCCTACCCGGGAACTCTGTCTTCAGATTACTCGTGAATTAAAGAATTATGCCAAAAACCTTCCCGGGATCGGTATTACTGCGGTCTACGGAGGGGCGAGCATCCGTGATCAGGCCAGGGATATAAGCCGAAATCCTCAAATCATTGTCGCCACACCCGGTCGGTTAAAGGATATGATTGGACGGGGCATGATCAACCTTTCGAGCATCGGGTATTGCATTCTCGATGAGGCGGATGAAATGCTCAATATGGGTTTCTATGAGGACATCAAAGACATCCTCTCAAAAACCCCAAGGGACAAATCTACCTGGCTGTTTTCAGCTACCATGCCTGGAGAAGTTGCGCGAATTGCAAGGGAATTCATGCACCAGCCCAAAGAAGTTACCGTAGGCACCAAAAATAAAGCCACAGACACGGTGCGCCATGAGTATTACACCGTCTCCGGAAGACATCGCTACGAGGCCCTACGGCGCCTTGTAGATGCGCATCCGGGTATTTTTTCGGTGATATTTTGCCGTACCAAGAGAGATACACAGCGGGTTGCGGAGAAGCTTATCGAAGATGGTTACAATGCAGGGGCCCTGCATGGTGATCTGAGTCAGAACCAGCGCGACATGGTTATGGGGGCTTTCAGAAAAAAACAATCTCAGTTACTCGTAGCCACAGATGTAGCTGCCAGGGGAATCGATGTGGATAATATCACCCACGTAATCCACTATCAGCTTCCCGATGAAACTGAAACCTATACCCATCGCAGCGGAAGAACTGGACGGGCCGGAAAATCCGGGGTTTCCATGGTGATTCTCACCCGTTCCGAAATGCGCAGGGTCCGACAAATCGAAAAAATTATCGGCCAGCCTTTGGTTCAGAAGGAATTACCCGATGGTATGGAGATATGTGAAATCCAACTCTACCATCTGGTAAGTAAGATCCGGGATACCGAGATTAATCCCGCCATAGAAGGTTTTATTCCGGCTATCCGGGATGTTCTTGAGGACCTGAGCCGTGATGAGTTGATTCAGAAAATGGTTTCCGTTGAATTCAGCCGGTTTTTTGAATTCTACAACAAAAACTCGGCATCGCTTTCCGACAGTCCCTCTAAATCCGTGGAGAGCTCGGAAATAGGTAAGGGGCAGGCGCGCTACTTCATCAATATAGGCGAACGCGACGGTTTCGACTGGATGGAACTCAAGGACTTGCTGAAAAAGGAACTCGGGCTGGGAAAGGACGATATTTTTCATGTGGATGTGAAAGATGGTTTTTCATTCTTCAATACCGACTCTGTTTTTACCCCCCTTGTTATGGAAACCTTCAGGCGGTTTTCGCTTAAAGGCCGTCCCATTCATGTTGAGATGTCCAGTAAACCAAGGGAAGGCGGAAAAGGAGGTTTTCGAAAGAATAAGAAAAAAGCATGGAAGACTTCCGGAAAGGGTGGTAAAAAAACGTATTCAAAAGGTGGTTCCTTTCGGCAAAAGCAAAAAGCAAAGAAGGCGAATAAAGCTAAAAAGGGATCCAAAGGCCGCCCGGGGAAATAATAGTTAAGGGTATCCAAAAAATCTGGTAGTTGCACTTTTTTTTTCCTTTCTTCGCCTGGCTTGTGAGGAAGATGATATGATGCGAATTTCTTTATTACTAATGCTCTTGCTCTGCGGTTTGCGCACCATGGCTCAGGACCCGGAAAACACTGTGGGCACCAAGCGTTTGGAAGCTGTAGTGATCAATGCCCAGACCGACCGACCCCTGGAGAGCGTTCACGTGATCAACCTGAACCAGGTGGTGGGAACTATAACGGACCAAAAGGGTGCCTTCTCTATCCCCGCTGCCGTAAATGACACCCTTTACATTTCCTATCTCGGATTTAAACCCCAAAAAATCCGGGTTACCAATGATATGTTTAAATTCCAGGACACCAAAATCTCCCTGACGGAACTGGCTTATGCATTGGAAGAGGTGATCGTGCAGCCCTATCAGCTTACGGGATATCTCGAGGTGGATGTTAAAAACCTGCCGATCAACAATTCATACCAATACAGCATTTCCGGCCTTGCCGTGAGTTATGAAGGAGGGAGCAAAACTCCGGGTGCGGTATCCAAGGTGCTCGGTGCCATTCTCAATCCGGCAGACCAGCTTCGTAATATATTTGGACGGCATCCACAACAAATGAGAAAACTCCGTAAAATAAAGGAGGATGACCGGATACGCGATCTTCTCGCCTCCAAATTTGACCGGGCCACCCTTATGGAGTTACTGCAATTAGAAAAAGTTGATATAGAAGACATCCTAACCAACTGCAATTATTCCAAGTCTTTTCTAATGACAGCCAATGACTTACAGATTCTGGATGCACTCAGCAGTTGCTATGAAGAATACAAGGTGCTGAACCGGACAAATTAAATTTTACTTTTCGGAGGGCATTTTATAGTTTTAGGAAAATTCCTGACTCCATGCGCAGTGTTCTGTTTCTCAGCTTTCTCTCCCTACTTTTCTGCACGTGCAAACCGGAGGCCTCTAAACCCAGTGAATCGGGAAACAGCCCTGCAAATATTCCTCCCTCTGAGGAAATTGCCGAAAACGCCCCGGACGCCAGTCCGTTTATGTGGGAGGCTGCCACTATCTATTTTTTACTGACAGACCGTTTTAACAATGGTAAAACAGAAAACGATGTCAATTTCAACAGGTCCGAGGAAACAGGACCCCTCCGGGGCTTTATGGGTGGGGACATTGTCGGGATCACAGAGAAAATCGAATCGGGGTATTTTACCGGTCTTGGAATAGATGCCATCTGGTTTACCCCCGTCGTAGAACAAATTCACGGGGATACGGATGAAGGGACCGGGAATAGTTATGGATACCACGGGTATTGGGCCAAAGACTGGACTGCCCTGGATCCGAACTTCGGCACCTTTGAGGAATTAAAAACTATGGTTGAGACGGCCCATAGCAAGGGCATTCGCATTGTTATGGATGTCGTATTAAACCATACGGGGCCGGTGACGGATATCGACCCTGCCTGGCCCGAAGATTGGGTGCGTCAGGACCCAACCTGTGATTTCTCCAATTATGAAAACACTACTTCGTGCACCCTTGTAGACAACCTGCCGGATATTTACACAGAGAGGGATACTCCCGTAGAGCTCCCGGACGCCTTGCTGGCCAAATGGAAGTCAGAGGGTCGCCTCAGTACTGAGCTGGATGAACTACAGAATTTTTTTAAGCGCACCGGCTATCCGAGAGCTCCCCGCTTTTACATAATCAAGTGGCTGACGGACTACGTGAATACTTTAGGGATTGACGGCTTCAGGGTAGATACCGTAAAACATGCAGATGAAAAAGCATGGGCTGAATTATATGAACAGGCCGCTTATGCCTTTGAAAACTGGAAACGCATGTACCCGGGTAAAGTACTCGACCAGCTGCCATTCTACATGGTCGGAGAAGTATACAATTACGGGGCCTCCAACGGACGTGAATTCGATTTTGGGGATCGGAAGGTCGATTATTTCGATCACGGATTCCAGGCCCTAATCAACTTCGAACTCAAAACAGATGCCCAAAAGGATTACGAATCCGTCTTTAAAAAGTACAGCTCACTCCTGCATACGAAACTCAAAGACAAGAGTATCCTGAATTATCTGACCTCCCACGACGACGGGGCACCATTTGATCCCGAACGAAAAAAGGCCTATCGGAGTGCCAACATGTTATTGCTCACCCCGGGTGCAGCGCAGATTTATTACGGGGATGAAACCTCCCGGGATTTACAGATTCCCGGTACGGTCGGAGATGCGACCCTGCGCTCATTTATGAACTGGGAGGAACTCGAAACCCAGGACAGCATTCAGGCAGTTCACGCGCATTGGCAAAAACTCGGGCAGTTTCGAAGGGCCCACCCTGCGATAGGGGCCGGAAAACACAAACGCCTGTCTAAAAAGCCATACGTTTTCAGCCGGACGTACTCCTCGGATACCTTGCGGGATAAGGTGGTCGTTGGTCTCGACCTTCCAAAGGGCCAAAAAACCCTCTCGGTGAAAGGGTTTTTCGGAGATGGTACGACCCTGTACGACGCCTATTCTGATACCCGGGCTGTGGTAGATAAGGGCAGGGTTGTGCTGGACACGCCCTATGACATAGCCTTACTGGAGGCTGTCATGACGGAATAAATATCCTTTAAACAAACCACTTTTGACTTAGGGGAACACTATAATAGATCAGAATATTATCCTGGACCTGGGGCGAATTGATGAGCCTCAGGACCGGTGGGACCTTATGGTTGGGGTAAAGACTACCATCAGCTTCCCACAAAGGGTTTTACTGGAGTTTCTGGATCAACTTCGGGGGTTTCGGAATCGGAAATTCATCTAAAATGGCCTATATTTCACCTATCTGAATGCCTTTAGGGTGTCCAGACACATCACCATCAATGCCGGATTCCGAAATTTCCGATATCGCCGGGTTGACGGGGAAGGACATTTGGAACTGGAACCTGTGTAAACGTCCTCGGACCTTTTCCTGGGTATACTTAATTTTGAATTAAATTCTGGAGGCTTTGTGAGCTTTCATCATCAAATCTTTAGCAAATTGCAGATTTCCCTCATCGGTCCGCCTCTGTATTTACTCCGTTCCCCTTTTTCAGGAGTATTCGGTTTATTTGTCGCTGTATTTCTGATCTCCATTTTTGTAGTTCGAGGACAGGAGGGCAATTACAAATTTGAGAATTTCGGAAACCAGTCTGTATTGTTAAACGGGAGTGTAACGGGAAGCGTCGCCGATTTGGGGTTAACCTACTATAACCCTGCACGGCTCGGCCTGATAGAAAACCCCTCTTTTACGATTGGAGGAAAGGCATACGAATGGTCCAAGTACTATTTTTCAGATGTACTTGAAACCGACAAGGACCTTAACGCAAATCGGTTTGTCGGGCTTCCGGCGACCCTGGCAGGAACCTTTTCAATCAAGAAACTACCGGGGCATAAATTTGCGTATTCGATACTTTCGAAACAACGGAGCGACGTCCGATTGCGTTATGATTCCGGTTTAGTCCCATTCCCCGATGAAGATGAGGTGATCCGGGATAAAGAAGGCCTGACGGAACTTAGCTTCAGGGACCGGCTTCGGGATGACTGGTTCGGGATAACCTGGGCATATCCCCTCTCTGAAACCCTCAGTATAGGGGCCTCTATTTTTGCCAGTAGCTATCTGAACAACGGCCAGGGCGACATTCTAATCAACGAAAAGCAGGAAAACAACCAGGTCATAACCTATACCAAGCGGGTTGATTTCAGGCAAAGAACTTACGGGGGAGAAATCCGGGTTGCAGCCGCCTGGAAATTAGCAGATATAGAAATGGGGGTAAACCTGGGCCTGCCCTTTATCCCCGTATATAAAAGTGCTAACCTGAATTTTCAGGAGTCCCTTGCCGGGGCCTCCGGCGATTTGGATTTTATCATTCAGCAAGACTATGGGGATCTGCAGAGCAGCCGAAAGACCGCCACATCCATATCTTATGGGGTGGGATTTCCATGGAAGGAACACAAAATCCACCTGAACCTTGACTGGCATGCGGCTGTCAGCTCTTACGACCGCATTGAAATCCCTGAAGAAGCCCTTGAGTACTTTGGTACAAATCCATTCAGGGAAACCCTGAAACCAGTATTGAATTTCAGCGCAGGAGGGGAATTCTATGTTTCCCCCTCAGTCAACATCATCGGAAGCTTCAGCACAGACTTCTCAGCCGCTGAAGAAAGTATCAACCTTTTTGACTTCGTAAACCAAAGTGAGGACGAAATAAATCTATTGGGTGACATCTGGCATTTCGCCTTGGGTGTAGACCTCAACAGGCCCTGGGGTCATATCGTTCTCGGAACGAGCTATGCCCGATCGGGCAGTGAGGTGGGAACTGCCCCGGATATCCCTTTAGATGACCCCCGCCAGATTGAACCGAGGAACATTTCCACCAGTATCAACTACGAACGCTGGCGGTTTATCGTCGGGTTTGAGATCCCGCTAATTATGAACAAACTGAAGGACCTTCCCATCCCCATTAACTAATCCTCTCAATACCTCAAACCCGGGAATGCAGGGCTATCCTGTTCCCTTCGGAGTCCAGGAATATCCCCATAAACCCGATGGCCTCATTTATTTGGGTTTTGGGTTGGATGATTTGACCTCCCGCTCCTTCCACGCGATCGATCACGTGTTGTACATCATCACAGGAGAAGTAGACTACCGGTCCCATAGTATCAGAGGGAACGTACGCCCCGCTGTGTTGCACTAAAGAACCTGAGGCCCCAGGTTTGCCATCGGCATAGGGAAACCAGCCCATCAGAAGCTCATTAAACTGCTGCACTTCAATCTCAACCTCAAAGACGGATTCGTAAAATTGTTTTGCCCGATCCATAGCAACTACTGGGATTTCCACCCAGCTAATAACATTCTGTTTCATAATTAGGAATTTTAAAATTTTAAACGCCCCTCGCTACTGGAAATTGGAGTCCGAAATTACTCAATACCCGATTTTTGACTGTAATAGCGCTTTATAATTTCCCCGGCGGAATGAATGGTCTTACACGTCCAGTCCATTCGTTTTTCAAGCCTGTCGGGCTCGCTCAAGCCCCAATTGAGGTCCGTTTTATTGAGCCGCTCGCGTAGCTCCTGCAAGAGGATAGCCGCAGCCACAGAGACATTGAGGCTTTTGGTAAAACCATACATAGGGATATATACAGCGCCATCCGCCCCGGCAAGTACCCCGGGGCTCAATCCTTCTTTTTCGGTTCCGAAGAAGAGTGCAGCAGGGGTCTGCAAATCAAAATCGGATATGGATTGCGCATCCGCCCTGGGAACCGTAGCGATGATTCGATATCCTTTTTCCCGCAAGGCATCCATACAAGCCTCACTGGTTTGGTGTCGGTGAATATCCACCCATTGTTGGGCACCCATAGCTATGTTTTTATCCAATCGCCTTCCAAATCGCCCTTCGATCAAATGTGCCTCCTGTAACCCAAAGGCATCACAGGAACGGATCACTGCACTCGCATTATGCATCTGATATACATCTTCCAGGGCCACCGTGAGGAAACGGGTTCTCATGGAGAGGATCTTTAAAAATAGTTCCCTTCTCCTGGGGGTAATGAGTCCCTCCAGGTACTCCAATAAATCGATATCAAGCGTTGACTTGGATTCCATACTTTGCTAAATTTAGCAAAAACAAGCATTCCCGACACCTCTGTACCGGTTTCAGGTCGATGCCTACCTTTTAAATCCTGCTGTAAAAAATCTAATCCATACGAATACATGAAAAAGATTGTAGTACTCAGCGGTGCCGGAATGAGCGCCGACAGCGGAATTAATACTTTTCGCGACAGCGGTGGGCTATGGGAAGGCCACGATGTGATGGAAGTCGCTTCTCCGGAGGGGTTTCGACGGAACCCAAATCTGGTGTTGGATTTCTATAATCAACGCCGACGGCAGCTTTTCGAAGTGGTTCCCAACGCCGGACATCGGATTCTTGCTACTTTGGAATCTCATTTCGAGGTTCAGATCATTACACAGAATGTAGATGATCTCCATGAGCGGGCGGGAAGTTCAAAGGTGCTCCACTTGCATGGAGAGCTCCTCAAAGCGAGGAGTACAGGGCCAGGTCAGCGCGTTTATTCCTGGAAAACAGATCTGGGTCCTGAAGACTTTTGCGAAGAAGGATATCCCCTGCGTCCACATATTGTTTGGTTTGGCGAGGCTGTACCCCTCCTTGGGACGGCCGCCGAATGGGTGATGGATGCGGAGATTCTTATCGTTGTGGGTACTTCACTGCAGGTGTATCCTGCGGCAGGTCTTTTGGGGTACAAACAACCCGGTGTACCGCTATATCTCATCGACCCGAATCCGAGTTTGAGTGCCGGTGACATGGATATGCTCCATATACTTCCGGAAAGGGCAGCCACAGGACTGCCTATTTTGGCAAGTCAGCTAATTGATACATGGCGCGGGAGCGATTCGCCCAATCCATAATCGCCTTCCGTTCCGCCTTCGTCAGGCGAGCCCCTTCATGCGTCCAGGTATATTCATTCAACGGCATTTCTTCAAATTCTACGGTTTCAATCACCTCTTCTAGTTTATGGTCCTTTTTTTTATCGCTGTACTGTGCCCATTCGGCAAAATTCAAATGCTCCCTGCCTTCTTCAACATGATCGGCAATCCACCAGGATACAGGCGCCACCTCATTGTACCAGGGGTATTCTGTCCGGTTACTGTGACAGTCATAGCAACTCGACTTCAATAGGGTTTCCACCTGAGCAGGCGGATTTGTCTCCGCCAGAAAAGGTCGGAGGTCATTCGGTTCAGTCAAGTTCTTTTCCGGCCGGTAGAGCTGTAGTCCCAAAAACAAAATCAATAAGGTCCATCCTATTTTTTTCCCTAATTTCATATGCTGAAAAAATTTCCCCTAAAGTAAACCAACGGCCTTGAAATCCCAACTAAAACTTCAACTGGATTATGTGACTGCCAGTCGGGAATGCCGAAATAAAATGGCGGACCAGGTCCTCGCATCCCCTGACTTGTTCCGGCCTCTGCTCGAACTCGCCCTGGAAACCCATTCGGATCTCGGGAGCCGTGCCAGTTGGATTGTGGAATTTACCTTTAAGAAAAAGCCCGAAATCCTGTACCCGCATCTTGACTTTTTTACCCGTGGCATCGGGAATCTCAAAATGGAGTCTTCCATCAGGCCTATGGCCAAAATTTGCGAACTCCTTACCCTTGCCCATTACAACGAAAAAAATAATCAGAAAGGACTCCTCACCCCTTTGCATCGGGAGAGAATAACCGCCGCGTGTTTTGACTGGCTGATCAGTGCTGAAAAAGTGGCTCCCAAGGCATATAGCATGCAAACCCTGGCCTTACTCGGGCAGGATATCGATTGGATACACCCGGAACTCAAAGCAGTGCTGGAGCAGGGGTACGCCGGCGGTTCGGCAGGCTATAAGGCCAGGGCCCGCCGAATACTCAGAAATCTCAATTAAACCCTTATACGACCCTACCCCCACCCGCCCGTTCTATGAGTTGAGGATTCAGTATATTTGCCCTTTTCAAATCCGCTTACAGCTATGGCAACCCACCCTTTATTAGCCATCTCCCCGATCGACGGGAGGTATCATTCAAAAGTAACTGCTCTGGAACCCTACTTTTCCGAAGCTGCCCTTATACAGTATCGGGTACGAGTGGAAATTGAATATTTTATCGCACTATGTGAGATGCCATTGCCACAGTTGGCCTCTGTCGACCCGGCGACATGGGCGCAGACGTGGTCAAGATCGAGCCGCCGGGTGCGGGCGATCCGATGCGCAACTGGGGTCAGGGCGATGAAAAGGTGCAGTGGGAAGTGATCGCGCGCAACAAGCGCTCGGTCACCTGCAACCTGCGCGTGCCGGAAGGGCAGGATCTCGCCCGTCGGCTGATTGCCGAGGCCGATGTGCTGATCGAGAACTTCAAGCCGGGCACGCTCGAACGCTGGGGCCTCTCGCCGGCGGAACTGCACGCGGTCAACCCCGGCCTGATCATCGCCGGCTCCTATGGCGCCTACGCCCTCGGCGCCAACAACGTGGCAAACGTCACCGGCGCCTTCTGCGGCGAGGGGATGCTCAGCCCCTTTTGGGCCTCTCTGATCGGCGGCGTCA
>CAZEQO010000060.1:11242-14932 GCA_964514365.1 uncultured Robiginitalea sp.
GCGCCATATAAAGAGTTCATCCATTTCGGCCTGACCTCCCAGGACATCAATAATACGGCCATTCCCTTATCCCTGAAGGAAGCCATTGATGCCGTATATACGCCCTTGTTAAAGGCACTGCGAGATCAACTACGGGCCTATGAAGAGGAATGGAAAGACGTGCCCATGTTGGCGCGAACCCATGGACAGCCCGCCTCTCCAACACGCCTTGGGAAGGAAATCGGGGTTTTCACCCAAAGACTGTCGGAACAGTACCGCTTGTTAGAGGGCATCCCCTTTGCTGCAAAGTTCGGGGGTGCAACCGGAAATTTTAACGCACATGCAGTGGGTTATCCCAACCTCAATTGGCAGGAGTTCGGGAAGCGATTTGTGAGCAAAAATTTGGGGCTCCATTACTCCTTTCCCACCACCCAGATAGAGCATTACGACCATTTAGCAGCCCTTTGTGACGGGCTCAAACGCATCAATACCATCCTGATTGACCTCAACAGGGATATGTGGACCTACATTTCGATGGAATACTTTAAACAAAAGATCAAAAAGGGAGAAGTCGGATCCTCGGCCATGCCCCATAAAGTAAACCCCATCGATTTCGAAAACTCGGAAGGCAACCTGGGTATTGCCAATGCGTTCTTTGAACACCTGGCAGCCAAGCTCCCTGTATCCCGTCTCCAACGCGACCTAACGGACAGTACAGTTCTCAGGAATCTCGGCGTGCCCCTGGCCCATACCCTAATCGCATTTCAAGCGACGATGAAGGGATTGGAAAAACTTCTGCTCAACGAAGCGAAAATTCGGCAGGATCTCGAAGAAAATTGGGCAGTGGTAGCCGAGGCCATTCAAACCATCCTTCGGCGGGAAGGCTATCCGAACCCTTACGAGGCCCTTAAAGGACTCACCCGAACCAACGAAGGTATAACCCGGGAATCCATTGCCTCTTTTATCGAAACCCTTGAGGTGTCGGAGGCCTTAAAAAGTGAACTGGGAGCCATCCGACCTGAAACGTATACAGGTATTTAAAGCTTCCCCTCTTGCCTTACAGAAGCATGAGGCCAACCCTTTCAAAATAAGGGATTTTATCCCTCTTTATGGATTTCCACCGAATGCGGGTACGGAATTTCAATACCGGCTTCGTCCAGGGCGAGTTTGCATCCTTCCTGTGTAGCGAAATATACTTCCCAATAGTCTTCGGGCTTGCAAAAAGGCCGTACCGCGAAATTCACTGAACTATCCGCCAGTTCCAGCACATTTATGGATGGTGCGGGATCTTGAAGCACTTTTGGATTGGAGGTCAATACACTTAAGAGCACCTCCTTGGATTTTTTTATGTCCGAATCGTAAGAAACGCCAACCACAATATCTACCCGCATCTTTCCCTCTATGGTGTAATTGATGATATTCCCATTGGCAATGGGGCCATTGGGGACAATCGCCAATTTATTTTGAGGGGTGACCATTTTAGTCGTAAAAATATCAATGTCTTTCACAACCCCCAATATACCCTGGGTTTCTACCAGGTCCCCAAGGCGATAGGGTTTAAAGATGGCGATAAGTACCCCTCCTGCAAAATTGGAGAGCGAACCCTGCAAAGCTAACCCAACGGCCAGACCAGCCGCAGCAAAAATCGCAGCAAACATAGTGACGTCCACACCAAGTCGCGACACGACGAGAACAATCAATACGATTTTTAAAAGCCATGAAATAAGGTTCATCAGAAAGCGCTGCAGGGATTCATCGTACTTGCTTTTCTGCATTACTTTCCTAAGGCCACGGACCACCCTTTTGACCACCCAGGATCCTATCACATAGATCAGTATGGCCCAAAGGACGTTCGGACCGTTCTCAACGAGATAGTCCATTCCTTTTTCTATCCATCCCTCTGCCTCTTTAAAGGCATCGCTTCCTGTTATTTGCATGATTTTGTAAAGTTCAGATTTGCCTACAAATTAGGCAGAAAGTGCTAAACGAAAAAATCCCGGGTCCACATTGTGAAACCCGGGATTTCCAGTATGCGCGTATCGGAGGCTAACCCTGGAACAAATCAGAGAGTTCGCGGAGTCCCTCTCCGTTTATATCGGCGTTTTCAACTGCCTGCATGAGTTGCACCAAATGGGCCGGATTCATATCCTTTCCCAAAACGCGAATTAAGGCAAATCCTTTATCCTCGCTGGCTCCATAAATGACAACTTCATCAATGGCATCTCCCTCCCCGGTATACTTAATCACTCCTTTTGCAAATTTGGAATTGAGTTTCATGAGCTCTTTGAAATCTGAATTCTTCAAAATCTCATCCACTTTTGCGCGCTCTGAAGTAAAGTCTGCCGTGTTTTGGTCTGTCTTCCTAAAGGCCAGGATATTTAATTTGCGAAGCGATCTGAGCGCTTCCACCTGGGTCTCGTCCAAATCCGCCTCCTGGAGATTAAGGATGTTCGCCGGTACGTCCAGGGCCAAAAAATTCGGATTTTCCGAATTACTGACAAAATACTCCTGAAGGCTTGGGCTGCTTGAACAGCCTGATACCATTGCCAAAACAGCTATACTGCCAATGGCAAAGGATACTAGTTTGCTTAATTTCATGATTGGTGCTATTTAATCGGTCGGGTCAGTACATCTACTGCCCGACCGATTTGTGTTATTACTTATTCGACTTTTTCTTCTCAGCCTTTTCCAGTTCCTCCGGAAGGTTCATCTTCTTAGTCAGGGAACCGATTTTTGTCAGGTCAATGTCCCCGGTCAGGGTGAGTAGTACCGTCTCGATTTTACGATCGTCAATCTCTACATCCATATCCTTAATGCCTGTGACAAACATCAGCAATTCACTTACATGGTCGCTGTCACGGCCGTTTCTGATATAAAACTTGACATTGGCATCTTTGTCCTTAACCCGCATTAGTTCTTCCAAAGAGGCTGATCTAAGGTATTTATCCACTGTGGTTTGCATATCCGCAGAGATAGTCTTGTCTTCCGTTATGAATACTTTCAAACCACTGAGGCTTTGAGCTATATCCATAAACTCACGAGCTTCAGGGTCATCTACATCCACATCCATCTTAATGAGCAGATCGAACATGTTTTTATTGACAATTACCGAACTGACCTCATCCATATCCTCGTATTTGTCAAAGATGGACTGTGAAATCCCCGCGATGGGCGTCAGGAGCAATACGAGTATTGCGAGATACTTTTTCATGATGTTTCGTTTTTAATTTTTGTTTAAAATCTTTTGTTTAGTCTCTTCAAATTCTCCCAGCAAGGCTACTTTTTCCGTACCCCTGTCCAGGTTTTGCGCAATCAGGCCAAAGGCCTTCCGGGTTTCCTGATAGGCAAATTCCGCTTCGCGCTGTTCGCGGACTTGATTCCCGTAATACAGGCCAAACATGAGCATCAGAACTGCTGCGATGGAAATCCATCTGTAGCTGTAGCTTTTCCTTTTGGTTTTTAATGGAACCTCTCGTGCAGAACGTTCCTCGCCGGCCTGTTTGAAGTATGTGAACATCGGAATGTACATTTCGAGTTCCGGGGCAACCCCATCACTGCCAAAGTAGTTCCTCAATTCCTGCTCTTCGGCCTCTGTAGCAGAGGCTTCAAAGTACTTCTCCAGTATTATTTTTATTTTATCCAATTCCATAGCGATGTTTTTCTATAAGTTTCTCACGGACCGCTTTACGAGCCCTTGACAGGGTCACCCGT
>CAZEQO010000061.1:0-2174 GCA_964514365.1 uncultured Robiginitalea sp.
CAAAGGTTGAATACAGACAGGATTCCTGCCCTTTGTGAGGGTCGCCCACAGGGCGATTATCGATTAGTGATTACCGGGCGTGGGCGTCTATAACTGGAAGTAGTTCCCGGACCCAGGCCAGGTAAAATATAAGTTCCTAATTCAGCGCAAAAGGGGCGTTCAGGCGAAAAGTCGGTACAAAAACCTGAAATTTTTCAGAGGTAGAGAGATTCACCATATTGTAAAATCCCTTCATAGCCCCGATAGGGGAAGCCAGCAGGCAGCCTGAACTATACGTATGGGACTCCCCGGGCCGGATTACCGGCTTTTTCCCAATAACGCCTTCACCGTCGAGGACTTCCATCTCGTTGAGGGCATCGTAGATGTCCCAGTGCCTGGAGGTGAGCTGTACGGAGTCTGAGCTCTGGTTCTCTATGGTAATCGTATACCCGAATGCAAAGTGCATTTTATAATTCTTAAAAAAGGTTCCCTCAAAACTCGTTTTGACGGAAACCCGAATCCCACGGGTGACTTTAGTGTTCATTTTCATATTCTAAAAGGTAAGTGCGCTGCCGATCAAAAATACAATAGCCGCTATGCTTGCCAAGATAACAAAAACAGTGTTCAAAAACAGGTACTTTAAGGTAGTTTTAAACCAGCCCTGCCCATAAAAACGTTTCATCGACAAAAAGAGGTAGATCGAAAAAATAAAAATGGTCCATCCTATGGTCCTCCAGCCGAAAAGCCAATCCAATAAAAAACTACCAATGAGCAAGATAAAAAAGAAGGATTGGCTGTGAAAGGAAAACACCAGATTATCGGTGTAGGTGTATTTTTTCCTGATATAGATAAGCCAAAGCACAATGGTGAAGAAAGGCAAAAAGAAAAATATGGCAAAGGGGACCGTGGAGATGAACTCCTGAAGGAAGCTCCCGGGTTGGCGGGCCAGATGGTCCGAACTGTCTGCAATTCCATAGGCCAGACTGTTTGCGGTTGTAGGCGGCAGATCGTATTTTTCCACCGCCTGATCAAAGCTATAAATACTGTCCTGCTCAATAAGCGTCAGAAAAAATTGAGATTTTTTCAGGGTGCTGCCGAGCCAGGAGTTATCTTCAATGCCGGCCAGATAGGCACTTGGGTCTGAGAGAATAAGGGAGTCTTTCGCTCGTTTTGTGGCTTTGAGGCCTTCCCTCAGGCCCAGGCTATCGATGGCCTTTAGCGTACGGGGGTCCAACCCTTCTATGGTCAGGCTGTCCAATCCTTCGGTGTTCAGGGTGTCCAACCCCTTTATCCCCAGACTGTCCAACACTTCCAGGTTTAATCCTTCCAGCCCCTTTACGCCGAGGCTGTCCAGGTCCTTCAATTGGGCACTGTCCAGGTGGCTTAGTATCTCTTTTCGTGTAGCATCGTCGGGATTAATATTCAGATTCAGATCCGGAATTTTATTTAGTAAGTTGGATGTGCTGTCACCCTGGCGGTCAAAACGTTCAAAGTCCCCACTAAAGCTGATCATCAGGAAATAGATGATGGCAACGCTGAGTAAAAGGCGGAAGGGGTTGGCATAGGTCTTGCGTTTTCCCTCGATAAAATCCAGGCTGATTTTCCCGGGCCACCGGATCATAGTATAAAGGGTCTTAAAAAGGCGGGTGTCGAGATTGACGATTTCGGCAAAAAATTCTTCGAAGAAGTCCCTTACGGAGAGGTGTTTGGTGCTGTTGGCCTGGGAGCAATACGGGCAATACCGGTCTGAAAGCTCGAGCGGATGCCCGCAATTCAGACACTCTGTCCCTCTGAATTTAAGGGGGAATCTGCCTCCTTTTTTGACCGGTTTGGTATCCATATTCCTATGCCTGGTTTCAATTGCTGATCGTACTCGAATTTGCCGTTCCAATACCGATTACACTATCGTAAATATCCCCGAAATCCCGGTAATACACCAGGATGGTATAGGTGTTTTCGGCATAGTCAAAACTCCCCGAAACAGAGTTGAGTTCCACAGTGTTATCTGCCCTTCGAATGGCGTATTTAAAGTTGTAAAATCCCTGTTTCAAAAGGAGTTTCGCCTCCAGTTTTCCGGTCGCCTCGTTAAACTGCATCCGGTTGAGGTCTTCCAGGGCGTAGTTGTTGAATTTTCCGAAGACATACACCTCGTCCAGGCCGAGCATTTCACTATAGGGCAGGCTGAAATGCACCCA
>CAZEQO010000061.1:2251-2823 GCA_964514365.1 uncultured Robiginitalea sp.
CGGTTTGTAAAGAGGTAATGGTGGTACAAATCTTCCATGCTAATACCTGAAATCATGGCGGTAGGTGCGCGCAGGTCGCTGGAGTCAAAATTCAGGTATTCATTCCCTCCGTAAAAGGCGGTTTCCTGGTCGTACCGGTAAATGAGTTCATTCCCTATGGTAAATTGCGGTGGTATATTAAACCGGGCCGTAGGCCAGTGGTAATTCTGCAGGATCACCACTTTGACTTCTTTCTTAGGGTTAATCAGTTGAATGCCCGATGGGTTTATGACGAATTGAACAGACTGCTTCTTGCCGATAAATTCAAAATCCCGCGAGCGTTTGATAGTGGCCCCCACCTGAACTAAATCGCTGAAAATCACAAATCGCCTGGAGAATTGCAGTTCATCATCTGAGTTGTAGATTTCAAGGACGTAATTGCCGCTGACCTTGAATCCTACCTGGCTATTGGGTAAGGTCAGCCGGTAATTTGAGTAGGGTTGCAGGGTGGTATAGCTGTTTTCATACGTAATGATCCTCTGGTTGTCATTCCCCTTTAAATATTGAGATTTCAGCAGCTCGGAGGGGGTCCA
>CAZEQO010000061.1:2888-14720 GCA_964514365.1 uncultured Robiginitalea sp.
CCTTAAAAGTGATGGACTTGATGTTTTCCGGCGCAACTGCCTCTTGCTGAACCTGTGGGAATGCGGATAGACTCCAGAAAAAGATTGGAAGATGTTTAAGCTTCAACTGCATTAAGCGCCTTTTTTACAAACAAAGGTAAACAAAATGAGACCCCTGTGAATTCCCTTCGTTATACCGCCCAAAAAATGGGGTAATAATTATGAAAACTTTCTTTTAAGTGCTATTTTTGGGCCTTTATTTTAACCAAAGGTTTCGAAGCATATGCCCACGGATATCAGGATTAAAAAAGGATTGAATATCAACCTTGTAGGAGTCGCTGAAGCCACAACTTCCAAAGCGGTAGCCAGCAATGTATACAATATCCGACTCGCAGATTTTCACGGCCTGACACCTAAAATGCTCCTCAAGGAAGGGGCTGAGGTAAAAGCAGGAGAGCCTGTTTTTTTCAACAAGGCCTACCCGGCGATGAAATTCGTTTCCCCTGTCAGTGGGGAACTGGTGGAAATCGAACGGGGTGCAAGGCGGAGGATATTGAATTTGAAAATCCTCGCGGACAAAGAACAGACTGTGCTGGAGCACCCCATCCTGGATGTCAGTAAGGCTTCAGATGGAGATATTCGTGCCTTTTTACTGGAGTCCGGTTGCTGGCCTTTTATAAAGCAGCGTCCCTATGACGTCATTGCGCATCCGGAGGAAGTGCCAAAATCTATTTTTGTTTCTGCCTATGTAACTGCACCACTGGCTTCGGATATCAATTATACCCTGGCGGGTAAGGAAAAAGAGTTGCAGGCCGCAATTGACGGCCTTTCAAAACTAACCCCCGGTAAGGTCCACATCGGTATCGGAAAGGGCGAGAATTCCCCTTTTACCCAATTGAAGGGATTTGAAAGCCATACCGTGAGCGGGCCACACCCGGCCGGGCTTGTCGGTACCCTGATCAACAAAATTGACCCCATCAACAAAGGGGAGCGCATCTGGACTTTGTCACCTGAGGATATGGTGATCATCGGAGAAGCTTTTCTGACCGGAAAATTCAATCCGGAGCGTGTTGTGGCCCTTGCAGGCTCCTGCGTGAAGAAGCCGAAATACTACACGACCAAAATCGGAGCGGAAATTTCGACAATGCTCTATGCCAGTGGGGTAAATCAGAAGGATTTCCGGGTCATTAACGGGGATGTGCTTACAGGGAGTAAATCCAAACCGGATGGGCACCTCGGGTTTTACAATACCTGCATTTCGGTAATTCCGGAAGGCGATGACTATGAATTCTTTGGTTGGACCATGCCGGTTTTCAATAAGATCTCCGCAACGCGATCCCTGACATTTTCATGGATGCACCCCAACAAGAAATACGACTTGGACACCAATACCAATGGAGAACACCGGGCCTTTGTCGTAACGGGCCTATACGAAGAGGTTTTTCCGATGGATATTTATCCGCTGCAGCTTCTCAAGGCATGTATGTACAAGGATCTCGATGAAATGGAACAGCTGGGATTATACGAGGTGATCCCGGAGGATTTTTCACTTACTGAATTCGTTTGCATATCCAAACAACCGCACCAGGAGATTATTCGGGAAGGCCTGGATTATCTTCAAAAAGAAATAGGATAAGATTATGAGTGACAAGAGACTTACCATCAAAAAAAGGTTACACATTATCAAGCACCGCCTGAGGGGGCATAAAATGGCGCCGGCATTTGGAGCGCTGCATACGTTCCTCTTTACCCCGGATGAAACCACGCACAGCGGGGGGCATATCCGGTCTGCCGATGATTTAAAACGCACCATGAATATGGTGATTCTGGCTTTGATCCCGGTGCTCCTTTTCTCGTTTTTCAACACGGGATATCAGTATTATGCCGCGATTGATGCGGCCAACGGAGCGCCCAGGGTACTTTCACTGATGGATAACTTCCTGACCTGGGAGAATTTCTGGTTGGGTTTTAAACAGGTTATGCCCCTTGTTATTATCTCCTATGCGATCGGGTTGGGGGTTGAATTTATCTTTGCCATAATCAAAGGGCATGAAGTAGAAGAAGGGTACCTGGTTACAGGAATGCTCGTTCCCCTGATCATCCCCGTGGATACCCCCCTGTGGATGCTCGCAGTGGCTGTCGTTTTTGGAGTGGTTATCGGGAAGGAAGTTTTCGGGGGTACCGGGATGAATATTCTCAATCCGGCCCTCACTATACGGGCCTTCCTGTTTTTCGCCTATCCAACCTGGATGAGCGGGGATAAGGTTTGGGTGCACGGAGCCGTGGAACGCGCCGGAACCCCGGACGCGATCTCAGGGGAAACCATCCTCGGGTCCCTGGCCCAGAACAGTTCATATGGTTACAGCACCTCGGACATGTTTTTCGGGTTTATTCCCGGATCTGTAGGGGAGACTTCTGCTTTCCTTATCCTGTTGGGGGGACTGTTTTTGATTTTCAGCAAGATCGCCAGTTGGCGGATCATGGTCAGTGCCGTGATCGGATCCCTGGTGATGGGCCTCATTTTTAACGGAATTGTAGATATGGGCTGGATCGGCGAGGGAAGTTCCTTCTACGGCCTGATGAACTTTGAATATTGGAAACACCTTATTGTAGGAGGCCTCGCTTTTGGAATTGTCTATATGGCAACGGACCCTGTTACGGGTTCACAGACCAATCGGGGGAAATGGATTTACGGTTTTCTGATAGGGTTTCTCTCGGTAATGATCCGTGTTTTTAACCCGGCCTACCCTGAAGGGGTTTTCCTGGCCATTTTACTGATGAATGTTTTTGCGCCCACTATTGACCATTATGTGGTCCGCGGGAATGTAAAAAGGAGACTCAACCGACTTAAAACGGCTACGATCTATCCCCGGACAACGGATGGCAAGGCCGAAGAACTTAAAGCAGAAACCGTTTAGCTATGGCATTCAACACGGATAAGAATTTATATACCGTTTTATTCGCGGCCCTCATGGTAGTGGTAGTGGGGTCTATCCTGGCCTATCTGGCCTCTGGGCTCAAGCCCATGATCAAGGAAAACGAGCGCTTTGAAAAGCAGCAGAATATCCTGTACGCTATGGGCGTGAATGATAACGAGGGTACCGGTTCGGTGAGTTTTATCCCCACAGACCGGGTAGAGGATGTATTTACTTCCTATATCAAGGAACAACTCGTAATCAGCGGCGATCAGATCACCCAGGATGACCAGGCGTACCTGATCGATATGAAAAAACAACTCGCGGCCCGGAAGAAGGGTCAACCTTATGAATTACCCGTATACATAGGGGAGAAAGAAGGCAAAGAGTTTTATATCCTTCCCATGTATGGTAAAGGTTTGTGGGATGCCATCTGGGGCTTCATCGCCCTGGATGAAGATATGATCGTACAGGGGGTTTATTTCGATCACAAAGCCGAAACTCCGGGTCTTGGGGCCAATATTAAGGAGCGGTTCTTTATGGATGATTTTAAAGGAGAGTCCATTATGGAGGACGGCCGCCTGGTGGGTATCAAGGTGGTCAAGGGCAACAATGACCCTGCCAATACCGATAAGGATGACAATGCCGTGGATGCCCTTGCGGGAGCGACTATTACCGGTAACGGGGTAACCTCCATGATTTCGGAAAGCCTGAACCTGTACAAAGACTATTTAGAATCTGTAAGATCCAACTGATATGGCACTGCTGACTAAGAAAGATGCAAACCTTATAATAGATCCCCTGGCGGACAATAACCCGATTACCATACAGGTCCTCGGTATTTGTTCTGCCCTGGCGATTACTGCTGAACTTAAGGCCTCCGTGGTGATGGCGATATCGGTGATTTTTGTCATGGGTGCTGGAAATGTGGTGATCTCCCTGATGCGGAATGTTATCCCTTCCAAGATCCGGATAATTGTACAGCTGGTGGTCGTTGCCACTCTGGTAATTATAGTGGACCAGGTGCTCAAGGCGTTTGCCTATGAGCTGAGCAAGACCCTGGCCGTATTCGTCGGGCTGATTATCACCAATTGTATTATCATGGGGCGGTTTGAAGCCTTTGCGCTTGCGAACGGACCCTGGAGGTCTTTCCTGGATGGGATTGGGAATGCCCTTGGGTACGGAGTCATCCTGGTCATTGTGGGCTTCTTCAGGGAACTCCTCGGATCCGGAACCCTTTTCGGTTATCCTGTACTGGGGGATCCCATTGCGAAGACCGGTTTGTACTCTATCGGGTACGAAAACAACGGATTTATGATTCTACCTCCCGCGGCCCTTATTGTCGTTGGGATTATTATATGGGTACAGCGGTCGCGTAATACGGCCCTGATTGAAGAGAACTAATAGCAGATTGAACTGAAGCTTTACGTTATGCTGGAACATCTTGAATTATTTTTTAAGTCGATCTTTATCGATAATATGGTTTTCGCCGTATTCCTTGGAATGTGCTCCTACCTCGCTGTTTCCAAGAAGGTCACCACAGCTGTGGGCCTTGGAGCAGCTGTTATTTTTGTCCTGGGAGTAACGGTCCCACTCAACTGGCTTTTGGATCAGTACATCCTCCAGGAAGGCGCCCTCTCCTGGCTCGGCCCTCAGTATGCCGATTACGATTTGAGTTTCCTGTCCTTTATTATGTTTATCGCCACCATCGCTACCATGGTCCAGCTCGTGGAGATTGTCGTGGAGAAGTTTTCCCCTGCCCTGTATAACTCCCTCGGGATTTTTCTGCCATTGATCGCGGTAAACTGTGCGATTTTAGGAGGATCTTTATTTATGCAGGCCCGCGAAATCCCGTCCCTGGCGCTCGCCTTTAACTATGGGATCAGCTCGGGAATCGGTTGGTTTCTGGCCATTTTGGCCATAGCCGCGATTCGGGAAAAAATTCGGTATTCCAATGTTCCGGCCCCGCTCAGGGGACTGGGTATTACTTTTATTATCACCGGCCTTATGGGTATTGGCTTTCAGAGTTTTGGAGGCATGCTCACCGGGGGGGATGAAGGGGCGGACAGTCCGGTTCCGGAAACCGCCGCACGTGAAATTCAGGCCGGGGAGTCAGAGCCAGCTGTTTCTGAAGACGATACGGAAAAGAAGAAAGAGGAAGTGGTTATTTCCTATAACGATGCAATAAACAAGTAGTAATGATAGCAGCTACAACAACAGTTGGAACGATTCTGATAACGATAGTCGCGTTTTTGGTCCTGGTCATGGCACTGGTGGCTCTTCTGTTATTTACCAAAGAAAAATTGGCTCCTTCGGGTCCTGTGACCATAACCATCAACGGAGAGAAGAAGCTTGAAGTGGCTTCCGGAAGCTCTTTGCTCACTACCCTGGGAAATCAAAAGATCTTTTTGCCTTCCGCCTGTGGAGGGGGAGGTACTTGTATCCAGTGCGAATGCCATGTCCTTGAAGGCGGGGGAGAAGCCCTGCCCACGGAAACACCCCACTTTTCGAAGCGGGAGTTAAATGAAGGCGCACGCCTGGCCTGTCAGGTAAAGGTGAAGCAGGATATGAACATCACCATCCCGGAAGAAGTTTTTGGGATCAAGAAGTGGGAAGCTACCGTGGTCCGGAATTTTAACGTGGCCTCTTTTATTAAGGAATTCGTAGTTGAAATCCCTGAGGATATGAACTATAAAGCCGGGGGATATATTCAGATTGAAATCCCTCCGTGTGAAATACCCTATAAGGACTTCGATATTACGGCTCACCCTAAAGAACACGACGATCCGGAAAAATTCCGGGCAGAGTGGGACAAGTTTAATCTCTGGCCCCTGGTCATGAAGAATACGGAAACAGTGGAACGCGCATATTCCATGGCCTCTTACCCTGCTGAAGGGCGTGAGATCATGCTCAACGTGCGTATCGCCACTCCACCCTGGGACCGAAGTAAAAACGGTTGGATGGATGTAAACCCCGGGATTGCTTCCTCCTATATTTTTGGATGCAAACCGGGAGATAAGGTGACCATTTCCGGCCCTTACGGGGAATTCTTTATCAATGAATCTGAAGCCGAAATGCTTTATGTGGGGGGTGGTGCAGGTATGGCGCCCATGAGGTCCCATTTGTACCATCTCTTCAGAACCCTGAAAACAGACCGGAAAGTGACCTTTTGGTACGGAGGGCGATCCAAGCGGGAGCTTTTCTATATCGATCATTTTAAAAAACTGGAAGCGGACTTCCCGAATTTTAAATTCTATATGGCCCTTTCGGAGCCCCTGGAGGAGGACAACTGGAAGATCAAGGAAAACATCGACGCGCCCGGCGACGGATTTGTCGGGTTTATTCACAATTGCGTTATCGATAATTACCTGAACTACCACGAGACACCTGAGGATATCGAACTTTACTTCTGTGGTCCGCCCCTTATGAATAAGGCAGTGCAGAAGATGGGAGAGGACTTTGGAATCCCGGATGAGAGTATTCGATTCGATGATTTTGGAGGATAAACCGGGTTTTAAATCATTCAAAACCGATATATTCTATATCGGTTTTTTTTAGCTGGCAAATACTGATGAAACCGCTGAGCGAACAGGAGCTTCACAACCTGGCGATGAATATCGTGGGGAAGGAACTGGAGGATGCCGGGTATGAGTTTATGGGGGTCAACAGTAAAAAGGGGAAAAACCCCCAATTTGTCTGTTTAAAGGAAAAGATCCTTCACTTTATTGTCGTGCGCCCGGTGGCGTATCCCGAAAACCCTGCGGAATATGACGCGGCCCTGATGAAAAAAGTCAGGGAACACGCACTAAAATTTGAGGCACGGACGTATTACGCCGGTGTGGGTTTGTCCAATGCTGTGGATCAGAACCTGCCGGTTTATTTAAATGAAAAATATATTGTGAAGTATGAGGGCCTTATTGAAATTTAGCGGATTCCTGCTGGGTTTGTTTTTTGTTTTGCTTAGTGGATGCACAGAATCCGCTGCCCTTAGGGAGCATGTATATCAGGGGGGTGCCCTGGGCACTTCTTATTCCATAAAGGTTTTTACTCCGGATACCACGGATTTGCAACCCGCCATAGACTCGGTTTTCAGGGTGGTCAATCAATCCCTTTCCACCTACCTGCCCGATTCGGATATCAGCCGTATCAACAGCGGGGATTCAGGGGTGCAGGTGGATAAAATGTTTGCCGAGGTCTTTAATATGTCTGTAGAAATCTACGAGCAAACTGATGGTTATTTTGATCCCACGGTGGGTATCCTTGTAGACGCCTGGGGATTTGGGCCCGGTCAGGCCCTAAAGATGGATAGCACACGGGTCGACAGTCTCCGGCAGTATGTCGGCCTAGACAAAGTACGGCTGACGCCGGATTACCGGATTGCCATGCAACAGCCGGGGATGCGTCTGGATTTTAACGCGATTGCCAAGGGGTATGCGGTGGATCGTTTGGGTGTTATGCTGGAGGATAAAGGAGCTGCAGATTATCTCGTGGAAGTAGGGGGGGAACTCCGCACCCTGGGGATCAATCAGCTTAAAGGGCAGCCCTGGGTGGTGGGTATAGACGATCCCAGGGATTCACAAATATTAGCGGTATCCGTCCTGGCCGAAACCTGTATGCGGGCAGATGGTTTTGCCACAGCCTTTATGGCTATGGAATTGGAAGCGTCAAAACGTATTTTGGAGGCCGATGACACCCTGGAAGGGTACATCATCTACCTGGATGAGTCCGGCGCAACTTCAGAGTATATGACTCCGGGTTTTAAAGCCGTCCTACAGCAGGATTAGTAGGGTTTTTCCACCCGGGGGATAATTTCCCCCTTCGCCAGGCGAAATCGATCGGTGTCTGCGGGATCCATATTTTTTGTGTAGTCAATGGGGAGGACCCGGAAACCGGAATCCTTTAGGATATCGAAATAATCCCGGCCGTAGATTCGCACGTGGTCATACTGGCCGAATACTTTCCGCCTTTCTTCTTTATCGGTAATACTGGGATCTTCAAAAGTCTGTTCCCGATTTAAATCCTGGGGCACCTGAAAAATACCCCAGCCCCCGGGTTTCATCACCCGGTACAATTCCTCTAAGGCCTTGCGGTCATCGGGGATATGCTCCAGAACATGGTTGCAGAGGATAATGTCAAATGTGTCGGAGTCAAAAGGCAGGTTGCAAATATCCGCTTTGACATCCGCCAGGGGGGAATTCAGATCTGTGGTGGTGTATTGGAGGTTTTTAGCATTTCTAAAGCGCTTGTAAAAAGCCTGCTCCGGTGCAAAATGCAAGACCGAGTGGGGTTTGTCAAAAAAATCGGTTTCGCGCTTCAGGTAAAGCCATAACAATCGATGCCTTTCCAGGGAAAGGGTCGAGGGGGAGAGCACGTTCTCCCTGGGATTCTCATACCCATAGGGTAGAAAGCTCCGAAACGATTTACCATCAATAGGGTCGGTATACCGGTCACCCTTCAGGCTGGAGGCCAGCAGGGGGCGGACCCAGTAACTCAATCGTATCAAAAGGGGGCGTGGTATGCTTTTCAGAACCCATTTAAAGAGATGCTTCATCCGGTCTTACAAAAATCAGAGGACGATAGGATTCTTCCGGAATTCGAGCTCTTCATCACTCTCAATTCCGAGGGCCTCATAAATGTAGGCGAAGGTGGAAAGTAACTCCGGTTTCCCATCTACCAGGGCGACATCGTGTTCAAAGTGGGCGCTCGGTTTCCCGTCGGCAGTGAGAATCGTCCAGCCATCCCGCAGTTGTTTGATACGGCGTGTCCCCATGTTGATCATGGGTTCTATGGCGACAACCATGCCTTCTACAAATTTTTTACCCCTTCCGCGTTTTCCGTAATTGGGCATTTCGGGGGCTTCGTGCAATTTTTTGCCTAAGCCGTGGCCGACCAGTTCGCGTACAACCCCATATCCTTCGGCTTCGCAGAATTGCTGGATGGCATAGCCCACATCGCCCACCCGGTTCCCGAGCGTAAATTCCCGGATCCCAACGTAGAGGGATGCCTTGGTCACGTCCAGTAGTTTTTTGGTTTCGGGTGCGATTTCGCCCACCGCAAAAGTGTAGGCGTGATCCCCGTAATACCCGTTTTTAATACTGCCGCAATCAATGGAAACTATAGAGCCTTCCCGGAAGGGTTCATCGTTGGGGATGCCATGGACCACCTGGGCGTCCGGACTGATGTTAAGGGTGTTGGGGAAGTCATACATCCCCAGGAATCCTGGTTCGGCGCCCTGATCGCGGATAAATTCTTCGGCCATCCGGTCCAGTTGTAATCCGGTAACACCGGGCTTCAGTTCTGCGGCCAGCATACCCAGTGTTTTTGATACCACCAGGGCGCTTTCGCGCATCAATTCGATTTCTTCAGCAGATTTAACGTGAATCATAGGCTGCAAAGATAATACAGAGCGGGTTTAAAAGGAATTTGGGGACAAATCCCGATTCACTCCCAGTCATAGGCGTGTTTGTAGGGCTGTCCGGAGAGCACCTTGATCATGTCGCTTTCGAGGTCTTCCACAGCAAATTCTACAATACGCCCGAGTTCCACCCCGTCTTTGTAGAAAATAAAGGTGGGGATATTTGTGATATCCAGGCCGGCCTCGTAGTCCTGGGGCGTCGTTTTATCCCGTGTCATTGCGGTGACTTCAACGGCTTCCAAAGGGTACTGGGTGGCTTCCAGGAGTTTGACGAATTTGGGAATCTCGCGATGACTGTCCTCGCACCAGGTTCCCATAAAGACGACAATCTCCACATCGTCAAGCAGGGGTTTGAGGGTTTCTATATTTTTTGGATCCGGCGTAAAACCGGTATATCCGGGATCGAACCAATCTGAAAAAGGGGCAGCACGCAGGGCTGCAAAGTCCGTGGTGCCCACCAGGATCACTGTATTGCCATCTGGGATCCGCACGGCGGTATGCCCGGGCCCGGAACCACATGAATATACGCCAAGTGCAATAAGGAAAAAACCGAGTTTAAAGAAAGGATTCATAAGGTTATAAAAGGGAGGATCTTGTCATTAATTCTGGTGCGGGAATATCGAGTATTTCCAAAATAGTGGGCGCAATGTCACCCAACACCCCGGAGCGGATTTTTTTGCGGTCCGGATCGACCAGGATCAGGGGAACGGGATTTGTGGTATGGGCCGTATTCGGACTGCCGTCGGGGTTAATCATGGTGTCGCAATTTCCGTGATCGGCGATGACCAGGGTGCTGTACCCGTGCTTTAGCCCGGTTTCAATAACCGCTTTGGCACAGGTGTCTACGGTCTCGCAAGCCTTAATGGCGGCGGGGAGGCTACCCGTATGCCCCACCATATCCGGGTTTGCAAAGTTCAGGCATACGAAATCTGCTGCTTCTTTCTCGAGTTCGGGAATAATGGCATCCCGGATCTCATAGGCGCTCATCTCGGGTTTCAGGTCGTAGGTGGCAACCTTCGGGGAGGGACACAAAATCCGGGATTCCCCGGGGTAAGGGGCTTCCCTGCCGCCATTGAAAAAGAAGGTCACATGGGGGTATTTTTCGGTTTCCGCAATTCGGATCTGGCTTTTGCCCGCTTCGGACAATATCTCACCCAGGGTGTCTTCTATATTTTCTTTATCGTACACCACATGGATGTTCTCAAAGGTTTGGTCGTAATTGGTCAGGGTGACGAAGTACAACTTCAGCGGCTCCATATTAAATTCAGGAAGGGCCTTCTGGCTGAGGACTTCAGTGAGCTCGCGCCCCCGGTCTGTCCTGAAATTAAAAAAGAGCACAACATCCCCTTCAGAAATCCGTCCAATCGCATCACCTCCGTCTTCAGTGATTGCAATGGGTTTGATAAATTCATCGGTTATTCCTTCAGCGTAGCTTTCCGCGACGGCTGCGGCTGCATCCGTAGCTTTTTTTCCTTTCCCGTGAACCAGCAGGTCATAGGCCAGGGCCACGCGTTCCCACCTCTTGTCCCGGTCCATGGCGTAGTACCGGCCAATAACAGAGGCGATCCTGCAGGGTTTGTCTGTACAAAAGGCCTGCAAATCTTCCAGGAAACCTTTTCCGCTTCTCGGGTCAACATCCCTGCCATCGGTAAAGGCATGTATATAGCTTTCTGTAACCCCGTTCTCAGCGGCTGCACTGAGCAACCCCTTCAGGTGGGAAATATGGCTGTGAACCCCTCCATCGCTCAGGAGTCCCAGAAAGTGAACGGGTTTCTTGTTTTCACGGGCATAGGCAAAGGCCTCCTGCAATACAGTATGTTCCCGGAGTTGATCCTCCTGGACCGCCAGGTTTATCTTAGCCAGGTCCTGGTATACGATACGGCCAGCACCCAGATTCATATGTCCGACTTCGGAATTTCCCATTTGTCCTTCCGGCAGCCCCACATTCATTCCGTCGGTCAGCAGGGTGGAATGGGGGTAATGCTCATAAAGGGAATCGATAAACGGGGTATCCGCCCGGGCTATGGCGGAAACACCCGGATCCGGGGAAATTCCCCATCCATCGAGGATCATCAGGATAACCTTTTTATTCATCAGATTTTGTTTCTCTCCCAAAAATAGAAGGAAATGCGCGGTTTTGCTACAATTTAAGATAGTTTATGATTTGAAAAAAGGGTGTGACCCAAGCGTTACATTCCATCAGCCCGCCTTAGGTTCTGTAAACAATCCATCTGCAAATGTGGGGGTGTTCGCAACGAACTGTTTTCAATGCTGGATTCCGGAGTTTGGAAAGCCGGCCCTGCCTCCAATTACAATTTACCAAATTTTCACCTGAGATGTTATGGATGGTTTCCGATTAAAAATAAAAAGCCCCGACGTTCTGAGTCAGGGATTTCTATTTACCTCTTCTACAACCTCAGGGATGTAGAGTGCGTTTGGACGTTAGAAATCAAATCCGGTAAAAACCCGGTAAAAAAAAGCATAGAGCGCCATAGAAAGCATCATTGCACAAAAAAGCGAATA
>CAZEQO010000062.1:0-8455 GCA_964514365.1 uncultured Robiginitalea sp.
TCCGATAAGGGTAAAGACCGGGATAAAGCTAATGATGGTCGTCATCACCGCGGTTACTATGGCCCCGGAAACTTCCGCAGAAGCATTGTAAACGACAGTATTTACAGGGAGTTTTTCCTTGTTCTCCTCCAGGTGCCGGATAATATTTTCAGATAAAATAACCCCGACATCCACCATGGTGCCTATGGCAATGGCAATTCCCGAGAGGGCTACGATATTTGCGTCCACCCCAAAGATCTTCATGGCGATAAATACCATCAGTACCGCCACGGGCAGGAGGCCCGAGATCAGAATAGAAGCCCGGAGGTTAAAAACCATAATCACGATGACCAGGACCGTAATGAGAATCTCAAGGGTGAGGGCCTCATTCAGGGTCCCCAGGGTTTCTTCAATCAGCTCTGTCCGGTCGTAGAACGGCACAAGGGTGAGTTGTGTGGTGCGCCCATCGCTGAGCACTTTTGAGGGCAACCCGGCGCTGAGTTCCTGTATTTTATCCTTGACATTCTCAATAACTTCTAAAGGGTTAGAACCATACCGGGCGACCACTACGCCACCCACCACTTCGGCGCCCTCCTTGTCGAGTATTCCCCTCCGCTCCGCAGGGCCCAGGGAGACTTTTGCCAAATCTCCAATACGGAGGGAAGTATACCCCTTTGAGCTGACCACCGTATTTTTGATATCTTCCAGGGACTCGATATACCCCAGACCCCGAACCAGGTATTCCGCCTTGTTGATTTCCAGGGTTTGGGCTCCAATATCCCGATTACTCCGTTTTACGGCTTTGACAATCTGTTCCAGTCCAATCCCGTACTGCTTCATAAGCTCCGGATCTATATCGATCTGGTACTCCTGAACATATCCGCCAATGGAAGCTACTTCCGAGACACCTCCAGCAGCCGAAAGGGCGTACTTCACATAGTAATCCTGAATACTCCTGAGCTCCTGCAGGTCCCAGCCACCCGTGACATTGCCGTTTTTATCCCGTCCCTCCAGGGTGTACCAGAAGATCTGGCCCAAACCCGTGGCATCAGGGCCCAGGGCAGGGTTCACACCTTCCGGCAGGAGGTTGGTCGGCAGGGAGTTTAGTTTTTCCAGGATACGGCTGCGGCTCCAATAGAATTCCACATCCTCTTCAAAGATGATAAAGATGCTCGAGAACCCGAACATGGAGGAACTCCGCACCGTCCGCACCCCGGGAATCCCCATCAGGGAGGTGGTCAGGGGATAGGTAATCTGATCTTCAATATCCTCGGGGGAGCGTCCTGGCCATTGGGTAAAAACGATCTGCTGGTTCTCCCCAATATCGGGAATGGCATCCACGGCCACAGGGTTTCTGGGCAGGGACCCGGTGTCCCAGTCAAAAGGAGCATTGACGGTTCCCCATCCAACAAACAAAAGGAGTAACAGAACCGCAATCAGCTTATTCTCAATAAGAAATTTAATGCCTTTATTCAGCATAGGAATCAATTCTTAAACCATTAGAAATCGCAAAAACGAAGAACCTGTAAAAACAGGTTTGACCCAAAGGACACAACGCCGTCAGGTCTTAATTTCCAGGGGTTTAAAAATCAAATGAGAAAAGTCTGATCCAGGATCTGGACGTCCCGTATCAGCGGAGGGGGAGCATAATCCTTAAAGTGTGGAGTATACTCTGAAGGGCCTTCGAAAAGACTCAGGCAGGTGTAAACAAAAGAAGTGAAAAATAGCTGCTGCTCAAAAGTCAGCGGATCAAAAGATAGATTCAGTTCCTGCTGACCTTCCACCACAAAGGCTACATCCGAGCAACAATCCATGTCCATTTCCAGCTTCTCACAGGAGGAAGCTGTCGCTGCAGGTTCGGGGGCCATGGCACAGGCCTCTGCACTTTCAAAAAGACTGAAGTCTACCAGGTGGTCCCCACAGAAATGCATCCCCACGGAAAACGAAAGGGTAGATAACAGCACTAAAAGTGCCATAAAAAAGGATGCTATTTTAAAAACAATGGCCTTCATGGATCTTACAAAGCTATGAAATATTCTGTTTGCGCTACCGAAATATTAGTAATCAGGGTCTGGGATGGGTGCATCCTACAGGAGAATGCACTACTTTCAACTTCCACACCCCCACCCATAGAACCCTGAAATATCCTTTTTTATTGTGTTTTTGATGCGGCAATTAACGTTGGACGCCAGTCGGCCTCATCAATTCCGGGGTTTGTTTATTCAGCCGAATTACGATATACCTTCTGCATTCCCTTAACGCTAAACGGGAGGTTCAGATATTTTCAGGAATAAAGGCCTTTGAACTGGAGTCAAAAGGAATCTTCCGGGGTCAATGTCACTTCACAGGCCTCAGAAGGGTCTCAAAAATTTCCTGGAACCCGGCTAACCCTTTTTACCTAGAATTCAGTATATTGGGGGGTTCCCCCATCTTTCATAGTTTTTAATTCCCCCGCATCGCTTTCTCGATGTGTCCCGGCTTAATTTCAGTCCTGGCCTCACATCAATACCAACAGATTAAAAGATGTACCTATCAACACTAAATCCTACATTATGAAAACACAAACAACATTTTTAAGTCATTTTTTTACATTCCTCTTAGCGCTGTGCACAACCTTATCCGGTTACAGCCAGGTAGAACTCCTGGGATTGAACATTAATAAGTCCAATGAGTTGAGCCCCAGAACGACCCTGAACCTCGCTATTCCCATTGCAGATGGACAGACCTATGCCGGATTAAATCTCGGAGAATCGAACATTACAAAATTCCAGGACGATACAGGAAACGACTTGCAGAAATCCGGAAAAGGATTTCTCGCCCAGGAATCCTATGAATCTTTTAACAGCTACAATTCAAGGGTGGATTTAAACCTGTCCTTTGAGGGCACCCCGGCCAAAGGCGCCCGGGAAGTTACCCTTGAGGGGGTTTTAATTCTCGAGGTTGAAAAAGACGGAACTGAAGAGGTCAGTACCCAACTTAAAATGCCCGGGGATAACGCTAGCATTGTCACAGCCACAGATCACGGGAGCATCGAAATCTGGAATGACGGAGATGCCACGACAGATACGGATACGTATGTAATTTACAGAATTGCTTCGGCCTTACCCGTCAAATCGGTGACTGTCAACGGGGGGGATGATACCGAAGAGGCCAAATCCCTGGGACTGGGATTAAATGCCGATCAGTTTGTTTTTAAAACTGCGCCCGATCAAATCGACGTTACCTTAACATTGGGCAAAATTGAAAAGGTGGAAATTCCTTTGGATATGACCTTTGGAATCGGTTTCTGAATCCGAAAGATTCCAAATAAAAACAGCGCGGGCCCTTCCTGTCTAAAATTTCAGGATGTGGCCCGCGCTGCTTGTTGTATTACTGTCCTTTGATGTAAGGGGCTCCGGCCTGTTCAAATTTACTGGCCAGTGCGGGAACCATCTGATCTGAAATCCGTGTGACTTCCGGTTTCAACTCATTGAGCATGGCCCGGGCCGTTTCCATACTGCGTTTGTGTAAGGGGGTCGGGCCATAAGTGGTAGACAGGCCGCGGCTCGCCGTACTTAAATAAGACTGGGCGGATGGAGGATTGCGCTCGCCTATTTCATTTCGGGCCGGGCTCCCCTCGGCTTTAATTTCAAGGGCGCGCAGGGCTTTCTCTAAATCGTGTACATCCGAGGCCAAACCTGCCGGGGAACCCTGCACCCTGGGAAGGGCTTTCTGGAATCCTTTCAAAGCAGTTTCCGCCTCCTCAAACTGGTCTCTGAGCATCTCAAATTCGCGCTGCAGCCCTTCGAGTTCCTGCCGGTATTCAGTATAGCCGGCGTAGTCCATACCCCCGAGTGTTCCTTCCCGGATCGGTTTTACCTCAAAACGCACTTCACTGCCCAAGGGGGTAACCGTACCGTCCTTTTCAAGCGCCAGGGCAGCTGTATACATCCCCGGGGTAGCTAGTGGGCCGCGATTCCACCATCCGCCGCCACCTCCAGAGCTTTCCGGGTCTATGGCCCGGTTACTGGGGTGGCGCAGGTCCCAGGCCAGGCGGTGCGTTCCCTTTTCGGCTTTTTCCTGAAGGTGACGGATCACATTGCCCTGGGCATCCTTTATGGTAATCCATACCCTGGCAGGTTGTTCGCTGTTCTCGGCATCAAGGGCTTCATAACCCGGGAAGGGGATATCCCCCCCATCTTTGCCCGCTTCCTTCTCCGCTTCTTTTCGTTTTTCTTTAGCCGTCGTAAAGTCTCCTGAGAGATAATAGGTGAATACAGCCCCAAATTCAGGGTTCTCGGCAAGATAGAAATCGGCTCCCGTATTCCCCAGGTTACTTCTAGGTACATACCATTTGGCGGTCCGCGGAGCAAAGAGTTTACCCTCTTCCTGCAATACGGCTGGGGTCATTTCCCTCAGGGCACTGTAGTCGTCCAACACATAAAACCCCCGGCCAAAGGAGGCCGCTACCAAATCGTTTTCCCGTTTTTGGATCACCAAATCCCGGAAACTCATATTGGGAGTGCCGGGTAACTTTTGCCAGTTTATACCCCCGTTTAAAGAGGTGTATACCCCAAATTCAGTAGCGAGAAACAACAGGTTCTTATCTACATGATCCTGTACGATCCGCCATAACAAAGTCCGATCCGGGAGGTTGGAAGCCATGGATTTCCATGTCTTTCCCCTATCCGTACTTTTAAATAGATAGGGTTTGAAATCCCCCTCCTTATGGTTGTCCAACACCACATACACCGTGTTTTCATCGTGGAGGTCTGCCTTGATGTCATTGACAAAACTTCGTGCGGGAAGGCCGAGTCGGGTTACCGGAATCCGATCCCAGGAATCGCCTCCATTACTGCTTACTGCAATAAATCCGTCATCCGTTCCGGCATAGAGCAGTCCCTCCTGTATGGGGGATTCGCTTAAGGAAGTGATCGTATTATAATTGGACATCGCACCGACATCCCAGGCATTGTCCCAGGATTGCTGCCGTCCCATGATCGGGAGTTCCAGCCGCTCTTCATCCCGGGTGAGGTCCCCTGAGATGGCCGTCCAGTCGTCTCCCCGGTTTTCGGACTTCCAAACCCGGTAAGATGCAAAATACAAGCGGGCCGGGTTGTGGGGGGAAACCAGTATCGGGGCATCCCAGTTAAAGCGCTCATGAGGGTCCCCCTTCAGGGCCTGGGGCTGGATGAATACCTGTTCCCCGGTGGCCAAATCCACCCGGGGCAACCCACCCTGCTGGGTTTCGGCATAGATAATGTCGTTGTATTCCGGGTCGGTTGCCGATTGATGGCCGTCTGCAAAAAGGGTCTTGTACCAGTGTTTGTTGGCGATACCCTCCCTTTCATCTGTGGCAGAAGGGCCTCCTGCAGATCCATTGTCCTGGGTTCCCCCAAAAATATGGTAGAAAGGTTCTGCGTTGTTTACCGCCACCTTGTAAAACTGGGTCAGCGGCATGTTTTTGTGATACTTCCAGGTCTCCGCGAGGTCAAAGCTTTCGTAAATCCCGGCATCCGTCCCGAGCATGAGGTAGTTTGGGTCGTCCTTTTTGAAAACCAACGCGTGGTTGTCCGAATGCTTGTCCTCTTCTTTGAGCTGTACAAATGTCTTGCCTCCGTCCCCGGAGGTCAGTACCCGGACGTTCATAAGGTACAACCGGTCAAACTCATGCGGGCTGGCATAAAGCTCCTGGTAATAGTGCGGGCCTGTAGCCCCGGAAACCGTATTGGACATTTTGGTCCAGGAAGCCCCGCGGTCTGCAGAGCGAAATACCCCACCCGTAGTCCTGTCCAGCTCGATAGCGGCGTATAACACATCGGGTTGCTGGGGCGATATGGCGATACCGATCTTACCCATATTGGATTTCGGCAGGCCGTTGGTCAGTTCCACCCAGGTTTCTCCCCCATCGGTGGATTTGTGAATTCCGGAACCGGGGCCTCCACCCATTAGGGCAGCGACTGTCCTGTGCCGATCCCATGTCGCCGCGTACAACAGGTCTGGATCCCGCGGGTCGATAATCAAATCCGTAGCTCCGGTCCACTCGTCATTGCCCAGCACGCGATTCCAGGTCATACCACCGTCGGTGGTTTTGTAAACACCTCGTTCACTCCCTTTGTTCCACAGGGGGCCCTGGGCAGCTACCCAAACCACATCGCTATTGTCCGGGTGGACGACGATTCGGGCAATATGCTGCGTGCCCTTCAACCCGAGGTTTTCCCAGGTCGCACCCCCGTCCTTAGAGCGGTAAACTCCATCGCCATATGCGACGTGGCGCCCGCCGACATCCTCTCCGGAACCAACCCATACAATAGAGGGGTTGCTGGGATCCAGGGTAATGCACCCCGTGGAATATGAGCTCTGTTGATCGAACAAGGGAGTCCATGTTGTCCCTGCATTGACGGTTTTCCAGACGCCTCCTGAGCCTACGGCCACATACCAGACATTATCGTTCTCCGGATGCATGGCGATATCCGCGATACGCCCGGAAAGGAAGGCCGGACCGATGTTTCGGAATTTAAAAGCCTGTAAAGGCAATTCTTGTTTTTCGGCATCAGCGGCCTTGTTCTTTTTGCGTTGTGCATGAGCCGGGGTTCCTTGAAAAACAAAGAGGCCAGCGGCCAATAAGAGGAGGAAAAATCTTTTCATAATCGTTTGGAGTTTTTCTATCCCATAAATGTAGCAAATAAATCAGTCTTACTAAATGTATCCAACCGCGCTGCCATATCGGGATTAAAAGGACACCAAAGCCTCTGGCGCCGGCTACGATGCACATTAACGCACTGAGGTAAAAAAATGCCCTTAATATGTCTCGAAGCCATAGTAAGATTCATTATTTATCGTAATATTGCAATATAACAATTGATATGGGACTCACTAAATCAGAAATATTTACCGATACCCAAAACCGCATTGCCGCCTTTGCGAAAGCTCTGGGCCACCCGGCACGGGTGGCCATCCTTCAGCAGCTTTTTAAAACAGATTCCTGTATTTGCGGGGACCTTGTAGAAGAGATCGGTTTAGCACAAGCTACAATATCGCAACACTTGCGGGAACTCAGAACGCTCGGGCTTATTCAGGGAAGTATTGAAGGTACCCGGGTATGCTATTGTATCGATAAAGAAAACTGGACCCTTATGAAGGAGTTGATCCTAACCTTTTTAGATCAGGACGTTCCCGCACAGGAAGGCTGTTGCTAAACCCATGCACAAAAAACCTCAACCATCACTGACATGCAATCCAATATATTTCCTGAAATCGAAAGGCACATAAAAGGCCTGGATCCTGAAGCCCTCCCGGAAGAACGACGTACCCTGCTTCACCCCCTAATTGACTACATCCAAAGCCGGTTAAGGGAGAAACAGGAAATCCGTTTGAATTTTATATGTACACATAACTCACGCCGCAGCCATTTGTCGCAGGTATGGGCCCAAACCCTGGCCGCCTATCACAACCTGGAAAAGGTTTCCTGTTACTCCGGGGGAACCGAAGCCACAGCCCTGTTTCCCATGGTGGCGGAAACGTTGAAAAACTCAGGATTTCATATCGAAACCCTCTCCGAGGGCAACAATACGGTGTACAGTATCAAGTATGCTGCCAATTCCCATCCGGTTATTGGTTTTTCCAAAACCTTTGATGATCCGTTTAACCCCCGGTCCGGGTTCGCAGCTGTGATGACCTGTTCCCAGGCGGATGAAGGCTGCCCCTTTATCGCCGGGGCAGACCTGCGCGTCCCCATGACTTTTGAAGACCCGAAAGTATTTGACAACACCCCACAGCAAACGGAAAAATACCGGGAAAGGAGTTTGCAGATAGCGACCGAATTACACTATGTTTTCTCCAGAATCAATTCATAAGTATGGCACCGAAGAAACTCAGTTACCTCGATAGAAACCTCACCCTTTGGATTTTTATCGCCATGGCGATTGGGGTGGGAATCGGATATTTTGTCCCCACATTTCCAGAAATCATCCAATCTTTTAGCGTGGGCACCACCAACATTCCTATAGCCATCGGACTGATCCTGATGATGTACCCCCCATTGGCAAAAGTAAATTACGCCATGTTGCCCAAAGTGTTTCGCAACACCCGGATCCTGTCTATTTCTTTGATCCTGAACTGGGTAATAGGCCCTGTCCTGATGTTTATCCTGGCCATTACCTTCCTGCGTGACTATCCGGAATATATGGTCGGGCTTATCCTGATCGGGCTTGCCCGCTGTATTGCCATGGTACTGGTCTGGAATGACCTCGCAGAGGGCAGCAGCGAATACGGGGCAGGCCTGGTGGCCCTCAACAGTATTTTCCAGGTATTCGCCTATAGTTTTTACGCCTGGATATTCATCACCATCCTTCCACCTTATTTTGGCTTCGAAGGTGCCATCGTCGATATTTCCATAGGGACGATTGCAGAGAGTGTGGCCATCTATCTCGGGATTCCATTTGTGATGGGTATTATGAGCCGCTGGGTCCTGGTACGGGCCAAAGGGGAACAATGG
>CAZEQO010000062.1:8465-8824 GCA_964514365.1 uncultured Robiginitalea sp.
CTTTACCATTGTGGTTATGTTTTCCCTAAAAGGCGAGCTGATTGTGCAAATTCCCAAAGATGTCCTAATTATCGCCATCCCTCTGTTGGTTTACTTTACCTTAATGTTCCTGATCGGGTTTTTCTTTACGAAAGCCACAGGAGCCGAATATGATAAAACCGCCTCGGTGGCCTTTACCGCTGCCGGGAACAACTTTGAACTGGCCATCGCAGTCGCCATAGCGGTATTCGGACTGAACTCCGGGCAGGCCTTTGCAGGAGTCATCGGACCTTTGGTGGAAGTTCCGGCCCTTATCCTGCTGGTCCGGGTTTCTTTCTGGCTTCGCAAGAAATACTTTTTGACGTAAGTATACGGAAAGG
>CAZEQO010000062.1:8860-14534 GCA_964514365.1 uncultured Robiginitalea sp.
TTCCCAAATTCCACTCGGGATTCTACATTGGATTTCAAAGCGAAATTCCAACCCTGAAATCGATAAAGTTCGCTACATGTCCGTGGGCTTTGAGGTTGACCCCCGCACTAAAGGTCTTGTCAATCCTATAGACCAGACCGTACCTCTGATACACCTGAGGATGCTCGGGATTCGGGTTACTTAAATAGACCCCGAATTGCTGACTGAACAGAAACTTTCCCAACAGGAATTCGTGCCCGGCCGCAAGCCCGGCCTTAATAGACTCGGGCGTTTCCCCCATCGTCTCGAGTACGTATCCCGTTCCATTGTCATACATGAGTTCTCCCCCAAGGGTATAGGCATTTATCCTTGCAAATTGCCTGCTCCATTTGACCTCTATCCCCGGAGAGAACAGGAACAGGTTTTCACGGGGTTCCTCGTAAGCCAGAAACAAGGTGAAATCCCATCTTTTTTCGGGTGGCCCCAAAGCCCTCCAGTCTGTAATGGCCCTTTCCTCAAATTCAAGATCCTCTAAATAATAGGACATCCCGACCCCGATTGAGGGCCAGTTAATCCCCTTATTGGGTTGTCTGATGCCTCCATTGGAGATATGGTTATACATCAGACTGGCGTTTAACATCCAGCGTGATTGTATCCTGAAGTGGACGCTACCCCCAAGCTGAAGGGGAAAGCCCCAATAGGTGCTATAACTTAAATTGTCAGGGTTTGAAATGGAATCAAACGGGCTGTTTTGATAGGATAAACCAAAGCCCGCGCGAATAGAATAGTTGACCCTTCCTTTGGTATTAAATACCGGTTCGACGTAAAAGAGTCCGGTCACCCCCTGCCCAAGCACCTCCCTGTTATCATAGTCCCAAAAGGTGAGGGCTGCGCCCAGTTTGGGGTAACAAAGACAGGATTCCCAGGCTTTTTGAGATGTTTTGTGCCATGCCAAATCCAATTCAATTCCGGTGGGATAGGAATCATCTATCGGCCTCAGATCCCTGCTGTGAATGAGCACGGACCCTTTGTGCAACTTCAGCCCAATCATCTTTACCGTTTTCAGGGAGTCCCCGGAAGACTGGGCACAAAGAGCCGTCGCCAATGAGCAGAACAGTACTGATAGTACCCTGTGTATTTTCTGAAATAGCCTCATTCGAAATAGGTCCTTGAACGAATGATTTTTTTTTCACAAAATACGCTACAATTTTCTTTTTTTAGCTCCAATACTCATGTTAGCGTCATTCTTTGGTTGCCTTAAGCGGTTTTATAGGTGTCGGCCTAAAACCTCTGCGACAGCCTGTAATGCGGAGTTAGGAAAGAAATTCTCAGTAATTCAGGGGGTCTGCTTTCGAACTCAGGATCCTTCGGTTTAATCCTACATGTTCTTGAAATAGCCGCTTGCACTCACGAAAGCCCCTGCATCATCCATTCGCAGGATATGCTGAAGGGCTGGATTGGTGTACACCAAACCAGACGAGGCAAGAGGCAATTTGTTACGATGCAGGTATCCTAACCCTGGATTGAAAGCAGCTTATCCTCCGGAAACCTATTATATCTTACTCCGCAACAATCTCGTTGTCAATAATTTCCACAACACTGTCGATATAATTAAGGATCCCCTGGGACTGGGTGTTTATAAGGGCAATCCAACTCACCACAAATGCCAGGTAATTTTCAAATTCAACGGAATTTTTCAAAATATCCAAATCCACAGGCATTCCGGAAAACCCGATTTCGTCGTTTACTTTTTCAGGGGAGGAGAGCAAAATCGAATTAATAACACGGTACCTGATCCGGCTGTTGATAATATTCCGCGCATTGTAGTTCTTATATAGGAAGGGACGAAAGTGGTTGTGGTTATAACTGTTGTACATGTCCTCATCTTCCTTGAAATCCTGAATCATGGAATTCCAGTATGATAGTGTGTCGTTGAGCGTTTCATTGCGCACGAGTGTAAGCTTGTCTGTGGAGGTCAGCTGGTTCAGGACCCCCAGGGAAGGATCAAAAGTATAAACAGGCAGGGCTACAGCTAGGAGACTGTCCACCTCAGTAGGAGTATTGTACTCAGAGGCGCCATCCACAAAACTCAGCAACTCCCTGGCAGACTTTAAAGCCTTATCCCTCATCTGTACTTTTTGAACCAACTGTTCCCTGTTGGCCAGGAATTCATTTTTCAACTGCGTCAAAAACACTTTCGCTTCTTCACGCGCCTCACGCTCACTATTCCAGGTATCCACCTGGAGGGCGATCAGAATACCAAAGATTACGATGATTATCTCGCCAATGGTATACAACAGATACTTGGTGATCCTGTTTCGGGGAAGTAATTGGCGGCGGAACTTATTAAAAAGGCGTGACATAAACTAAGTGCTTTGGTTTCAGTAAAGTACAAAAAATAAAGTGTTTAGGGCGCGAGGGTCCCTTGTGAACATTTCGGGAGCTATTAGCCTACTTTATTTTGACGAAGATCCTTACCCTTTAATTTGAAAATTGACTATTTTTAAGAAATTTCTCAGTTAAGTAATAACCTTCGCCAAGCATGAAATTATTCTCTAAAATTGCACCTTTTTTCTTTGTTGTCCTTTTGATATCCTGTGGGAACCAAACCGCTCAGGAAGAATCACAACAACCCATCGGGGAGGAACTCAGCCGCAACCCCCCAGAGGGAGATGCCCACCATGGAGATATGTCTATTGACCCTGCCGCTATTAGCCAGACGGCGCGTCTCGGGGATCGCAGTTTTTCTCCCTATGCCAATCGCAAATTTCCTACCCGGCCGCTCTGGGGGGACCAGCACGTCCATACGGGCTGGTCTTTTGATGCCGGGTTCATCAATTCTTTGAGTCCGAACGAGGCCCTGCAATTTGCGCGGGGTGAACAGGTAGAAACGACATGGGGCGTGCCCATTCAGTTGTCAAGACCTTTAGACTGGCTGGCCATGACGGATCATTCGGATCTGCTGGGGGCAACTCCCTTGATGCGTACCGCAGACCCCAGTGTAATGGGGGATCCCACGGTCCGGCGATGGAGTGCGGCTATGGCTACCAACGACATCGAAACCATAACGGTTGCAGCGATGGAAGCGATTCAGGCGCAAGGTAATGGCACACTTCCTGAGATTCTTCAAAATGAAGAGGTGTTTCGCAATTCCTGGAAGGACTATACTTCCATCATCGAGAAATACAATGAGCCCGGAAGATTCACAGCCCTGATTGGTTATGAGTGGACCCCTAATCCCGGGCCTGGCAATAATCTGCACCGAAATGTGATTTACCGGGGCAATAAAGAAACAGCTGACCAAATCTTACCCTATACTACTTTTGAAAGTGTTGACGCTGAAGACCTCTGGGACTGGATGGAGAATTATGAAGCGAAAACAGGAGACAGGGTATTGGCTATTCCGCACAATGGGAACCTTTCCAATGGCCTTATGTTTGCTTTTGAAACATATAAAGGTCAACCCCTGACGGAGGCTTATGCCAAAAGGCGGCAACGCTTTGAACCCATCTACGAGGTAACCCAGATTAAGGGAGACGGGGAAGCGCACCCCTCTTTTTCCCCTGAGGATGAGTTTGCAGATTTTGAAACCTGGGATGAGGGCAATCTTAATCTTACCCCCAAAGAACCCGGGATGTTAAAACACGAATATTGGCGCGAAGCCCTCAAAAATGGCCTGATGCTAAAAACTAATATTGGAGCCAACCCCTTTATGGTCGGGGCCGCCGGAGGAACCGATACACATACGGCGCTGTCGGCCGTGGAAGAAGACAATTTCTTCGGAAAGCACTCAGGAGTTGAGCCCTCTCCCACCCGATGGGGTCATGTGGTCCTTTCTTTCGATGGCCGTGAAATTCTCGGATGGCGTATGGCCTCTGCAGGATATACTGCCGTTTGGGCTACCGAAAACACCCGGGAAGCGATTTGGGATGCGATGATGCGACGGGAAACCTACGCATCTACAGGTCCGCGGATGTCCGTGCGATTTTTCGGGGGCTGGAGTTTTGTCGATGAAGATGGTAAACCTGTTATTGTTGTTGATGTTAATCCCGCTGCTACTGTTCCTGTAGCTACTGGTGTATCTACTAACGGATCATCACCGGGATTAAATACAGACCAAATATAACCTGATGTTGCATCAGGATTGTCATCCCAGGATATATCTATACCATCTGTAGTTGGATTACTACTAACTAAATTAAAGGGTTGAAAACAAGTAGGCGCAATTTTCACCTCAAACTCATCGATAAAAAAATCATAATCTTCAGGATCGTTAACTGATCCGTCGGTACCCCAAAAAGCGAACCGAACAACACCTGTGTAAGCTGAAAGATCAATTATCTCTATATCACCGGTTTCACTTGGGAAACTGGATTGATCATAAGTTTTAAGAGTAGTCCAGGTTAAGCCATCATCTTCAGTAATAAGCACTTGGACCTCATCATCAGATCCCATTCCGTTACCTTCTGGTGGGTTACTGTTTGCAAAATCAGTTATTGCCGCAATATATTCCAAAATAAAAGGTCCACCTGATAAATCGAACGAAGGTGAAATTATCCAATCTTCTCTGTTGTTAGTGAATAGGTTGATATTAACAGAATTATCAGCTCCAGTTCCATTTAAGAATTGGTCATGTAACCATAAAGAATTTCCTAAATCTGATGGCCCTGTAGTAGGATCACCGCTTCCGGCTTCCTCCCAACAATTTGGAAGATAAGTATTGAAAGATTCTATATGATAAGGTGTAAGTGTATCACATAAAGTAGTAAATAAAACACCTGAAGAAAAGTCACTTACCCCATTAACAGCGCCACAATCAGATTGTATATAAACCTGGTAATCTGTAGCTGCGGACAAACCTGTTATAGTTGTTGAGGTAACACCTGCTCCAACTGAACCTGATAAGACAGGAGCGTCCACAAGAGGATCATCTCCAAAATTGAATACAGACCAAACATAACCATCTGTAGCACTTGAGACAGCATTCCATGAAATATCTACGCCATCTGCAGTTTCGTTTGTCGCTGTAAGACCTAATGGTTTTAAACAAGTAGGTGCTTCATCAAAACTCACATCGTCAATACCAATGTCATCTTGAAAATCTCCTGGTTCTACTTCGTCAACAACAAATCTTGCCTGAACAGGACCGGTAATTGTAAGTGTAGTTAGATCAACAATAACTTCTTCAAATCCATTTGTTATTGTACCAGAAGCACTTGTTCTTTCAAATACATTATTCCAAGCTGCCCCATCCCATACATCTACTCTAAAATCTACAGGCAGGTAGATTCCTAAATCGCCACTTGTCCAATAAAACGATAGTGCTGGGGTTGTTAATCCGGAAACATCTACCAATGGTGAAAGTAATGTAGTACCAAGATTATCAGGGGTTGAATCATCTATATGTGCATTATTACCACCACTCGGTGATTCTCCTCCAACCGGAATGAATGTGTACGTTTCGCCAGGACCGAATTCCCATGGCTCGGAATTAGCATCACCTTGACTCCAGCATGCTGGTGGAGTAGTTCCACTTGCCGAACTAAAATCTTCAGTGTAAGGCGCTACAAACGGTAAACATGGTGTTGTAAATGCCAAAGGTGCAGACTGATCACTTAAACCGTCTGTATCACAATCAGTTGTGATATAAACTTCGTAGCTAGTGTTATCTGATAATCCTGTAACTAGTACAGAT
>CAZEQO010000063.1:0-8412 GCA_964514365.1 uncultured Robiginitalea sp.
AAGGTCCATGCGTTTTCCGGTTTGTGCAAACTGCTTTATGCCCTAAAGATACGGAGGATTTATGACTACCTTTAAACTTCAAACGGACTGTTTATGAATAAAAAGATTGGATGGGGAATTGTGGGACTGGGAAATATCGCTGGCAAATTTGCCGGGGATCTGGCCCTGTCATCTGAGGCAATTTTGGTAGCCGTCGCCTCCCGTGATTCCGAGAAGGCCCGGCTTTTTTCTGAAGAATATGGGGCAAAAAAGGCGTACGGTACCTACGAGGCGCTTTTTGAAGATCCCGAGGTTGATGTGGTTTATATCGCCACCCCCCATAGTTTTCATCACGCCCAAACCCTTCTGGCCCTTAAGGGGGGTAAAAATGTGCTCTGTGAAAAGCCCCTTGGCATAAACGCCTCAGAGGTTCGGGAAATGACGGATCTGGCCTCTGAAAAAGGGTTATTCCTGATGGAGGCCCTCTGGAGTCGTTTCAACCCCAGTATTCAGCAAGTATACAGTCGGGTAAAGAGTGGGGAGCTCGGTGCGGTTTCCTATCTCAGGGCCGATTTTGCCTTTCCCGCCCTGGACCGTGACCCCGGAGGTCGCCTCCTGAACCCAGCACTCGCGGGGGGATCCCTTTTGGATATTGGAATCTACCCGGTTTTTCTCGCGTATCTCTTTCTGGGTATTCCGAAGGACATCAAAGTCTCGGCTCATTTTCATACCACCGGCGTCGAGAAACAAATCGCCATGATTTTTGATTACGATGAGGCGATGGCCGTTTTATACAGTGGTTTTTCCTCCCGCAGTGAGATGAAAGCGGAGATCTCCTGCGAATGGGGGAGTGTACTTTTGAATCCCCCCTGGCATCACACCGAGGGTTTTCAATGGCAAAAAGATGAAGAAATCGAGGAGGTGGCCAGGCCCCTTAAAGGGTACGGATACTTTTACGAGATTGAGGAAGTACATCGCTGCCTCAAGGCTGGCGAGCAGGAGAGTGGCCTTTGGTCCTGGGCGGACAGCCTGGCCCTTCACTCCCTTTTGGATCGGATTCGTGGCCTGGCGGACATCGATTTTCCATCCGGCTAAATGCCTGTTCTCAGGAAAGGGGGAATTGCCTTAAATTTTACGATATTTGTTTTCTTACCAAACTGATGAAACCATGGGAATGAATAAGAATACGGTACTGGCCTGGGCTACATTTATTATGATTTTTGTAGGGATAGGACTCATTTGCCTCGGGGCTTTCCGTTATGATGATGTCGCCGGCTGGGGTTTCGCCTCTGTAGGTATTGGTTTTTTTGCAGTTGCCTGGGTATTTAATGCCCTAAAAGGGCGATTGTAGGCAACCCACAAGTTTAATCCATTTGATATATAGCGTTTATGGCTGATGATAAAAAGGTTATTTTCTCCATGTCCGGGGTGACTAAAACCTATAAAAATTCGAATACCCCCGTTCTTAAGGATATCTACCTCAGCTTTTTTTACGGGGCCAAGATTGGTATTCTCGGCCTGAATGGGTCCGGTAAATCAACCCTTTTGCGAATCATCGGGGGAACAGATACGAATTACCGGGGTGATGTGGTCTTCGCTCCGGGGTTTAAAGTGGGGATGTTGGAACAGGAGCCCCAATTGGATCCGGAAAAGACTGTGATCGAAGTGGTCAAAGAAGGTGTAGCCGATACTGTTGCCATTTTAGACCAGTACAACGAGATCAATGAGCAGTTCGGGCTTCCGGAAGTATATGAAAATCCGGATAAAATGGAGCAGCTCATGGAGAAACAGGCGAAGTTGCAGGATCAGATCGACGCCTCTGGCGCCTGGGAACTGGATTCGAAGCTGGACCTGGCTATGGATGCCCTGAGAACCCCGGAATCCGATAAGAAGATCTCCGTGCTTTCAGGGGGAGAGCGACGCAGGGTGGCCCTTTGCAGGTTACTGCTGCAGGAGCCCGATGTGCTCTTACTCGATGAACCGACAAACCACCTGGACGCTGAATCAGTACAATGGCTCGAACATCATCTTGCCCAGTATAAGGGAACCGTCATTGCAGTGACCCACGACCGCTATTTTCTGGATAATGTGGCCGGTTGGATTTTGGAACTCGATAGGGGGGAAGGGATTCCATGGAAGGGGAACTATTCCAGTTGGCTGGAACAAAAAGCAAAACGCCTGGCCCAGGAGCAAAAACAAGCCAGTAAGCGTCAGAAAACCCTGGAACGGGAATTGGAATGGATCCGTCAAAGCCCGAAAGGCCGGCATGCCAAGCAAAAGGCACGTTTGAACAATTACGATAAATTGATGAGCCAGGACCAGAAAAAACTGGACGAAAAGCTGGAAATATATATCCCGAATGGCCCCCGGTTGGGTACGAATGTTATAGAGGCCAAAGGGGTGAGTAAGGCCTATGGAGACAAATTGTTGTACGAGGATTTGAATTTCAGATTGCCCCAGGCGGGAATCGTCGGAATCATAGGCCCCAACGGAGCCGGTAAAACGACAATATTTCGGATGATCATGGGAGAGGAAACCCCGGATAAGGGTTCTTTTACCATAGGAGACACGGTAAAAATTGCCTACGTGGATCAGGCGCATTCCAATATCGATCCGGACCAGACCATATGGCAGAACTTTAGCGGTGGGCAGGAGCTTATCGCTATGGGTGGAAATCAAATCAATTCCAGAGCCTATTTAAGTCGCTTTAATTTTTCAGGCAGTGAACAGAACAAGAAAGTGGATATGCTTTCCGGCGGGGAACGCAACCGTTTACATCTGGCCATGACCCTTAAGGAAGAAGGTAACGTCCTGTTGTTAGACGAACCTACCAACGATTTGGATGTCAATACCCTAAGGGCCCTGGAGGAAGGGTTGGATAATTTTGCAGGTTGTGCAGTGATCATCTCTCACGACCGCTGGTTCCTGGACCGGATATGCACCCATATCCTCGCATTTGAGGGCGATTCCCAGGTCTACTTTTTCGAAGGATCCTTTTCAGATTATGAAGAAAACCGAAAAAAACGACTGGGTGGGGATGCTGTCCCCAAACGCCTGAAATACAAAAAGCTGATTCGGGAATAAAAAAGCCCGGAAATACCCGGGCTTTCTTAAACGGAAGTTCCTGTTTTATTGTTTCAGTGGTTTGTCCAGCGTTTGATCGATCTGACTTTCGATTTGCGCTTTATCTCCGACTACGATAAGGGTCATATTTTCAGGGCGGATATACTTCCGGGTTACCTCCATAACCCTTTCAGGGGTGACCCCGTGCATATTGGCGACTTTGTCTTTCAGGAAAGACTCATCCAGATCGTGGATGTCCAGAAAAATAAGTTGCCCGATAATTCCGTTGGGAGAGGAATTTTGCAGGACATAAATACCCGATTCATAATTGATAATCCCATCGAGTTCCTCCTGGGTTGGAGGCTCTTCCTGCAGGAGTTCAATCTCTTTCTTGATTTCCGCTATAGAGGCCCCGGTGTGCTCTGTGGTTACATCCGCTGCCTCATACCATATCCCGGTCTTATAATTGGAGGTAAGGGAGGAATAGGGTGAATAGGTATATCCTTTGTCCTCCCGTATATTACTGGTTATACGCGAAGCAAAAGAGCCTCCCAGCAAGGAGTTCGTAATATCCAAAGCTGTATAATCCGGGCTCGACGGATCTGGTACGGGTAACCCATAGTAAATGGTAGATTGGGGAGCCCCGGGCCGGTCAATAATTTTTACCGAAGCCGCGGTGGCAGGGGTTGCAATGGGGTATTCGGCTTCTTTTCCTTCCCGCCAGTCCCCCATGGCCGACTCAACAGCCGATTTTACAGCCTCCGGGTCAAAATTCCCGGCAACGTAAATAGTAGTGCGCCGGGCCCCGAGGTTATCATTGTAAAAACCAGAAATATCAGATACCGTATACGAGTCGATCTGGGCTTCGGTCGGAAAAACCCTCCCATAGGGATGGTCCGGATATAGTTCAGCATAGAATTCTTTATACGCCTGGCTCCCGGGCCGGGATAACTGTACAGCCAGGTTTCGCTTCATATCGCTTTTCAGCCGATCCAATTCTTCCGCAGGCCATTTGGGGTTCCGCAGCACATCTGCCATGACACGGATGGCATCCGGAGCGAATTCATAGAGCACAGAAGTGGACAGGGACCCGGTATGAGCACCTATCCCAATATTGAGATTTCCGCCCATAGCGGCCATTTCATCGGCAATTTGTCGGGATGTGCGTGAAGTGCTGCCTTCCTCCAGGAGGTCAGCCATCAAATCTGCCAACCATACCTGATTCTCCTTTTCATTGATATTCCCGGTCTTGAGGTTAAAGCGGATACTTGCTTTTGGAATGGAGCCATAGGGTATAAGGACCAGGGTAAGGCCATTGTCATAGGAAATAACCTCTTTTTCCGGCAGGGTAAAGTTTTTGGGAGCTCCTCCCTCGGGCGGCAACTCTTTTTCCTGAGCTTCCAGGAACGAAAGGGGGAGGAGGAGAGCCAGGGCGATAATATATCTTAATGGTTTCATTTTACTGGTTTTTTTCGTTAGCTGCTAATAGTGGATTTACTTCCAGAACGGTGCGGTTGCTGGTTCTGAGGTAATTGTCGATAGTGTTTTTTACGGTCTCTACATCTACCTTTTTAAACTCGTCCTCCAGGGTATTGATGCGGTCCGGGTTATCATCAAAAAGCGCAAAACTGCACAGCAAATCTGCTCTTCCCAGTCCAAATGTACCCCCGATATCGTCGTAGAGCTGGGATCGAATCTTGACAATTGCCTGATCGAGCATCTGCTGATCTATCTGATCCCGAAGTCCTGTCATTACCGAGTCAATGGATCGCATGATCGCTTCTTTGCTCTCCGGGTCGTCAAAAGTGAAATCGTACATCCAAAGCATCGGGCCCTTATAATTGAACATATTTCCGAGATAATTGATTCCCCCGGATACATCTGAGGTAAAGCCCTTCTCATTTTCAAGTTTCTGTACCAGCAGGCTATTATCACCCTGTATCAGAATTTGATCCAGCAATCCCATGGCGTAATACTCCGGGGTGTTCCGCTCCGGCATATGATAGGCGAGGGCCAGGGCCGGTTTGTTGGCCAGGGAGTCATTCTTCATAAAATACTTCTCGGCTTCCTGGCGCGTTTCAGAGATATCGGGCTCCGGGGGCAGGGTCGCGGCCGGGATACTCCCGAAATACTTTTCTATCCAGGCCCTGGTCTGGGCGATATCGATATCACCGACTACAGAGATTGCAGCGTTGTTGGGAGCGTAGAAGGTGTCAAAGAAGCTAGTCACATCCTCAAGGCTGGCTGCATCCAGGTCTTCCAGATCGCCATAAAAATTATGGGCGTTATACCAATTCTCATTGGCGTATTGGGGCATATCCAACCAGGGAAAACCCCCAAAAGGTTGGTTCAGCACATTGACCTTGACTTCATTTTTAACAACACCTTGTTGGTTTTCAAGATTCTCCTGAGAAATATTGAGACCCTTCATCCGATCTGCCTCGGCCCATAACATCGTTTCCAGTTTGTGGGATGGGACTATTTCAAAATAATTCGTAAAGTCGAAGCGGGTAGACCCGTTGAGGATTCCCCCATTTTCCTGTACCAGCTTTATGAATTCCATCTTTCCAAGATTATCCGATCCCTGGAACATCATATGCTCAAAAAGGTGGGCAAAACCCGTGCGGTCCCTGGGTTCATTTCGAAATCCAATATTGTAGTATACCGCCACTATGGCAGTGGGAGAAGTGGTGTCTTCAGAGAGGATCACTTTCAACCCATTGTCCAGGGTGTAATAAGTAACCGGAACTTCGAATTTTGAAGCAGATGCTTCTTTGCTTTTTTCCGCTTCACAGCTGCCGAGCAGCAACAGGAAACTCAAAAGTGCGCCGAGTCGCACAAGTCCATTAGGTGTCTTCATAAATCTGTTTTTACAGAGGATTGTTTTAAAAGTAACAGTAGGTCGTTATAGTATTTGGATTGTTACAGTATTTATCCTTAAAATATCAATAGGGTTCCGTGGGGTACCAATCCAGGCGGATTACGCGAATGTCCGGGTTGGCCCTGTTGACAAGGGTCTCAAAATGGCCTGTATCGCTTACATCTGGTTTTCCCCTGTAGTGATAGGGATAAACTTCAGCCGGGGCAAATTCAATCACGGCATCTGCAGCCCTTTCCACATCCATGGTATATGGCAGGTTCATACAGACGAAGGCCTTATCGATGTCTTTAAGTGCCCGCATTTCCGGTATATCTTCTGTATCCCCGGAAAAATAAATCCGCGTCCCGTCGTGTTCGAGGACATATCCATTTCCCCTCCCGGGGGTGTGGAAGGCTTTGGCTTCCGGCCGGAGGTTGTACATCGGGATGGCCGTCACCGCTATTCCATAACGGGTTTTGGAGTCTCCATTGTCCAAAACATCTATTTGAGGGGTAAAAGCAGCGGGTATTTTTTCGGCTACAGCATTTGGAACGATGATTTTAGCTTTTTGGGTGTCCAACCCTTGCAGGGTTTCCAGGCTGAAGTGATCTCCATGTATGTCTGTGATCAAAATAAGATCGGGAGCGGGATAGGCTGTAAACGCATCCGGCCCGCCCACAGGATCAATGTAAATGATCGTTTTATTCCACTTGAGTACAGCCGTAGCGTGGGCCACCGGATAAATTTCTAACGCTACCTGATCAGGTGCTTCCGGGTTTTCAGGCAAAGGCGCGGACTTTGGTTGCGAATATGCCATATGCTGCTGCATGAGGAAAAACAAGAACAGGAGGGCTGTTGAATTTTGCAGGGTGGAAAAGGATTTCATATTGAAGGGATTTTACAAAATCTATATACTTTAAAGGTAAAACCCTAACCACCCCAATAGCGTCGAATGGCAATAAATATTTTCGATACTGAAATCTAAACCTTCAATTTCTCCGTATATAGACAGTAAACAACTTAAAATTTAAGTTTAGAAATTAATTTTCACACTTATGACAGAGACAAAAAACAACAACGGACTTAAAGTATTGGCCGGTATTCTGGGAGTCATTCTTCTGGGTACCATCATTTATGCGGTCAATCTGTATCAGGACTCAAAGAAAAATGAGGCCATCCTGATGAAGGAAAAAGAGCTGGTTGTAGAAGATCTGACAAGCCTGAAGTCGGAATACGACAAGGCCATTATGGAGAGCAATCAAACCAACGAAGAATTGGTGGCTGCTCGTGACAATATCGCTAAATACATCGATTCGGTTAGCGGTATGAAAGCAGATCTGGCTAGCCTTTCCCGCTATCGCCGACAGGTAAGCGTTTTGAAGAAAGAGCGTGAGGAGTTATTGCGTCAGGTGGATTCTCTGAAGCAATCCAATACCCTGATCGCTATGCAACGTGACAGTACGTTTGTAGAACTGGAGAAGCAAAATGTTTTCAACGATTCCTTAGTAGTACAGAATACGCAATTGGCCGATGCAGTCGAACGCGGATCAGCACTTAGCCTCACAGGATTTGTTGTAGACGCCGTTCGCGAACGCAACAACGGAACCCTGCGTTCCACAAATAGTGCCAGGAGAACAGACCGTTTAAAAGTTTGTTTTACAGTAGCTGATAATGTTATCGCTGAGGCGGGCGACCGTGAATTCTACATTGAAGTTTTGGATCCTAACGGAAACGTTATGGGAGGAACCACTTCCAAAACTTTGGAGGAAGGTCCTTCGATCACCTATACCAAGAACACCAACTTCTTTTATGAAAACGCTGCTCTGGATGTTTGTGATTACATCAGTAATTACGCCGGGGAGTTTCAAAAAGGAAATTACATGGTCAACGTCTATGACGATGGTCTGAAATTAATGGGAACTTCCAAGTTCGAATTGAAATAAAAGTAGTTTTCAATATTTGCAGTAAAAACCGCCTAAACTATTTTAGGCGGTTTTTTTATGCTTTCCCGCCACCTAAACCTTAAGGGAACCGGGTACACCTTGCCCTAAAAGGAACCGGGAAAGTTTATAGGTCAAAAAAAAGAGGCTGCTCTTTAGAAAGCCACTTTAATATAAGTCTCGATTTACTTGTTGAGATGGCCCACCATCTGCTCGGGTCGTACCCAGGAATCGTACTCCTCAGCACTTACATAACCCAGTCTTATGGCCTCTTCTTTTAGTGTAGTTCCGTTTTCATGAGCTGCTCCGGCGATTTCAGCAGCTTTGTAATAGCCGATTTTAGTGTTCAGGGCAGTGACCAGCATCAAAGAATTGTTCAGGAGTTTTTTAATGGTATCCCGGTTCGGTTCAATGCCCGAAGCGCAATGCGTCTCAAAACTTTGGCAAGCGTCCCCCAGTAGCCTTGCGGACGCCAGCGCATTGGCTGCCATCAGGGGTTTGAAGACATTGAGTTCATAGTGGCCTTGTGTTCCTCCCACGGTGATAGCGACATCGTTACCCATTACCTGG
>CAZEQO010000063.1:8422-13954 GCA_964514365.1 uncultured Robiginitalea sp.
TAGGATTTACTTTACCGGGCATAATCGAGCTTCCAGGTTCATTGGCCGGAATCAGAATTTCTCCAATCCCCGATCGCGGTCCGGAAGCCATCATCCGGATGTCGTTTGCAATTTTATTCAGAGATACGGCGAGTTGTTTGAGGGCACCATGGGTTTCCACAATAGCATCATGGGCCGCCAGGGCTTCAAATTTATTCGGTGCCGTCGTAAAGGGGAGTCCGGTAAAGCTGGCGATATATCGGGCCACAAGCTCATCATATCCGTCGGGTGTATTGAGCCCTGTTCCCACAGCAGTACCTCCGAGGGCGAGTTCGCCCAGGTGTTCCAGCGTATTGCGCAAGGCTTTAAGCCCGTGGTCCAGCTGTGCCACGTAGCCCGAAAACTCCTGGCCGAGGGTGAGGGGGGTGGCATCCATAAGATGTGTCCTGCCAATTTTTACAACATCCATATAGGCCTCTGATTTGGCCTTGAGGGTATCGCGCAGGGCGGTAACCCCGGGGATGGTCACTTCTACCACCTTTTTGTACACGGCAATATGCATTCCGGTGGGGAAGGTGTCATTAGAGGATTGGGATTTATTGACGTCATCATTGGGCTGCAGGGTTTTTTCACCCTCCCCGATTTTCTTCCCGGCAAGTTCATGTGCCCGGTTGGCGATGACTTCATTGACGTTCATATTGCTTTGCGTCCCCGAACCGGTTTGCCAGATCACCAGCGGAAACTGATCGTCGTGGGTCCCTTCGAGAATCTCATCGCAAACCCTGCTGATGAGGTCCCGTTTGGCTTCGGGAAGTACACCCAACTCACAATTCGCATACGCAGCGGCCTTTTTCAGGTAAGCAAATCCGTAAATGATCTCTTTGGGCATTGAGGCAGGTACCCCGATTTTAAAATTATTGCGGGAACGCTCTGTCTGGGCGCCCCAATACTTGTCGGCGGGAACCTTTACCTCGCCCATGGTGTCTTTTTCGATCCGGAATTCCATAAAAAACGATTTTACACAAAGGTACATATTCCCGACCCTGCAGGGCAAATTCAGGTATTGGGTTCTATATTTTTTTTTCAGGAGTAGGAGGATTTTATAAAAACCCGCTATCTTTGTGACTCAAAAGCGGTTTGCATGTTTGAATTTGATCAATACCTCGGATTTTTAGCCTTTTTAACCATCCTGACCATCGGTTTCTGGCTTATGATGTTCCTGCTGCTATTTGTAGTCCCTTATTGGCTGGGAGGAAACCTCCTGGAACTCTGGAAAGAGCGGAGGGAAGCGAAAAAAGCAGAAAGAGAAGCATAAAAAAAGCGGGGATTCCCCGCTTTTATCTTTTTATGACATGTAGCTTTTTTAGCTGCCCCCGCTAAACCCACCTTCTTCGTCATAGTCATCTCCGCCCCTTCCACGGCCATTTCGCTGTTTGGACTGGTTAAAACGGTATACAAATGAAAGCCTCACAGATCGCACCCGCCATTGGAATTCACTGTCCGAAGTAAAGAAATCCGTCTCTGTAAAAGACCTCCGCTTTCTCGAATTAAAGACATCCTGTACATTGAGCAACACCGTGCCGTTTCCATCCATAATATCCTTGCTGAAGGCCAGGTTCAGGGAAAAGATCCCTTTGAACTCCGTTTGGGCATTGTTTGAGGGCCCCCGGTAGAACATATTGGTCTGCCAGTCCACTTTGCCGGGAAGCGTAACTTTGGAACTAAAATTCCCGAACCAACTCGTGTTTTCCGCCCCGTAGTCCACATCGTTGAATTCTCCTTCCGTCACAAACCGGAAAAAGTTAAAACTACTGTTAATCCTGAGCCACCTGGTGGGGTTGTAAAGAATCCCCGCTTCTGCCCCATACCGCTGGTTTGTAGCGAGGTTGATCGGGATGGTCCGGATAATTTCAATCCCATCCGGGGTAGTTATTCCTGTAGGCTCCTGTACCCGTTGGAAGGATCCGGTTTCGCGCTGATAGTAGACCGAAGAGGTCAGGGTTAGGTCACTCCACCGTTTCAGGTACCCGAGATCAAAGGCGTTGGAGAAGGCAGGGTCCAGGTCCGGATTCCCCTGAAAGACGTTGGTTCGGCTACTTCGGGAGGGAAAAGGGTTGATGAACCATCCCCTGGGTCGGTTGATACGACGGTTATAACCCAGGGATATATTTTGATTTTCAGATAATTCATAGATTACGTTCACCGTTGGAAAAAGCCCCAAGTACTCCTTGTTAAAATTGAAGTCTACATCCTGGCCTAGTATTTCTTCCAGATCTGCCAGGTCGAATTCAGATTCCACGTTCCCTTTCAGCTGGGTATATTCCAAACGCAATCCGGTGAGAAAAGAAAACTTATCAAATTTATTGCCGTACTGGGTGTAGGCTGCATGTACATTTTCATTGTACGTGAAGATGTTTGTGAGGGCCTGATTAACCACAAATTCACCTGAGGCCTGATCCAGAGAATCCAACTGGTAATCGGTAATCGTTTCCTCCATATTGGAACGGAACCCCGCTTCGAACTGGGCATCTTCATGAGGGCGGACATAATCTGCCTGTATCAGCCATTCGGTCTGATCTTCAGCCTGGAGGACATTCTCAAGGGCCAACAGGTCGTCATTGGGAAAGGTGAGTCGTTCCTCGATCACGGCCTCCTGGTCTTCACTGTCGATGGAATACTGAACATCGGCCGTAAGCAGGTGGCCTTCATCGTCAAACTTGTTCCGGTAGTTTATTGAAGCCTGGTAACTATTGTCTCTTTCTGTCTCGTCCTGCTGGCGGAAGGTAAGGCTTTGAATGTTTTCTAAAACATATCGCTCTGTTTCGTTTTCCGTGACATCCTCGTCTTTCGAATACCTCCAGAAAAAACTTCCTGTAATGCTGGAACCCTCATTGATAAAATACTCCAGGCCTATATTGGTATTGAAACTCCGGTCTTTACGATCGATTTCCCTGTCTTCGATAATCCGGTCAAACGATCCGGTGGTATAGGTGTTGTCAAAGAATCCATTTCCCGGTGAATTTCTGTAACGAATGCCGGTCGTATTAAAAATATTCACTTTATCGGACCTCAGGTTGACATTGGATGTAATTCCGCTGGTCGTGGGATATCCCAGGAAGGAGTTTATGGAACCATTGAATCCAAGGGTCTTTTCCCTTTTGAGGATAATGTTGAGGATACCCGCTGTACCTTCAGCATCATACCGGGCAGAAGGACTGGTAATCACCTCAACTTTTTCGATCGCATCCGCCGGGAGTTGCTGCAGGGCATCCGTTGAACCAAAACCGGCAAGGGCCGAAGGCCTGCCGTTGATCAGGATACGCACGTTGTCATTTCCTCTCAGGCTGATGTTTCCCTCTACATCAACGGCTACCGAAGGAACATTATTAAGCGCATCTGTTACGGTTCCCCCGCTGGTAGTAATGTCCTTCCCAATATTGTAGATTTTTTTGTCCAACCGGACCTCTACCGTAGTCTTTTCGCCGACTACCTCCACCGCATCGAGCTCGGTAGCATTCACAGCTATGCGAATAGCTCCGAGATCCCGTGAACTCTCGAGGCGTTGATTTTCAAGCGAATAGTTTTCGTAAGAGATGTATTCAACCCGAATGTTGTAGAGCCCCCCGGGGGCGTCAATTGAGAATTTACCCTCCAAATCGGTCATCCCCCCGGTAATTTTGGACGGATCACTGGCGTTTTGGAGCACGACTGTAGCGTATTCCAGTGGATTTCCCGTGTCTCTGTCCAGGACGGTACCGGTTAAGGTAATGTTTTGGGTTTTCGAATTTTGTGGACGTTGGGCCTGCAATCCGAGGCAAAACAGTGCCAAAACAGGCACGAGAAATTTATTCATGAAGGTTTACGTTTTTTTCTTCTTTTTCCGATCCTTTTTTCCCTTTTTAGACTTTTTTCCATTTTTAATCAGATCCATAAAACCTTCATACTTCTCCGGAGGCAATCCCTGCTTCAGTTCTGCTTGCTGGTTTTCTGCGATCTTCTCATAAGCTTCTCTGGCCTTATCTTTGGGTAATTCCAGAATTTGTAGCTCAATGCGTTGCTGCACATATTTATTGAGAATGGAACTTACTACTGCCTGTTCAAAATCGTTCAGATCCAGGGCTTCAGTAATCCTGGGCATTTGATCTGCCACAAGCTCTTCTGCCGTCTTCGGATCTTCTTTTTGAACTTCAGGCCCCGGACCGCGCGGCAGGGACGAACGTTGATTGTCAAATGTCCCATAGCGCCCCATTTGCGCCTGAGTGCAATAAATCCCCATAAGGGAAACGGTTAAAAAAAGAATGATTTTTTTCATTGCTCAGTCTTTTAGACCGGATTTGGTAAAAACCGTTTAATCCGGCTTGGTTAAATGTTTGTTAAATGAATTTAGAGCCTCGACTCTCCTTAATCCAAATCTGGATTTTCGAGCAGGGCCCTGACGTTTTCAGGGGGCCTGCCCAGTACAGCGTTTCCCCCTTTTACCACTACAGGTCTTTCCATGAGCTTGGGATGCTCTGCCATGGCCTGTAAGATTTGATCTTCCTCCATGGTTTCCCCTTTGTACTTTTCTTTCCAGATGGCTTCACCCTTGCGCAGCAGCTCTTCCGGCTGCATTTGCAGTTTGTCGAGCAAGGCTTTTAGTTCCTGATTGCTCAGGGGGTTTTTGAGGTATTCTACAATCTCAAAATCTTCTCCGCTCTCTTGAATCAAAGTGAGGGTTTCCCTGGATTTGCGACATCTTGGGTTGTGATAAATAGTAATCATTGGTATGGCGTAAATAGTTTAAGCCGGGTCTTTCTGTCCCATCATCATCAGGTAAGCTTTCAGGAACTGGTCGATATCCCCATCCATAACAGCGTCCACATTTCCGGTTTCTTCCCCGGTCCGAACATCCTTGACCAGTTTATAGGGGTGCATCACATAGTTGCGAATCTGAGAACCCCATTCGATTTTCATCTTAGAGGCCTCAATGGCGTCCCGCGCTTCCTGTTTTTTCCTAAGTTCAATTTCATATAACTGAGATTTCAGCATTTTCATCGCTGTGGCCCGGTTGTCGTGCTGGGACCGGGAATCCGAACAGGAGATCTGTATGCCGGTGGGTTTGTGCACCAGTTGCACCTTGGTCTCTACTTTGTTCACATTCTGGCCTCCGGCCCCACTGGAACGGGCTGTAGTGATTTCAATGTCCGCCGGGTTGATGTCGATCTCAATGGAGTCATCGGCCAGGGGATAGACATAAACAGAGGCGAAAGAGGTATGGCGTTTGGCATTGCTGTCAAACGGTGAAATTCGCACCAGGCGGTGCACACCATTCTCGCCCTTGAGCCATCCAAAGGCATATTCCCCGTCAATTTCAAGGGTAACGGTCTTAATTCCTGCCACATCCCCTTCCTGAAAGTTAAGTTCTCTGACCTTGTATCCGTTTTTTTCTGCCCACATCAGGTACATACGCATAAGCATGGACGCCCAATCACAGCTTTCGGTTCCCCCTGCGCCCGCGGTAATTTGGAGCACAGCTGTTAAGTCATCACCTTCCGAGGAAAGCATATTGCGGAA
>CAZEQO010000063.1:13964-14516 GCA_964514365.1 uncultured Robiginitalea sp.
CTCTGCGTCTCCCAGGAGTTGTTTGGCCTCTTCAAACTGCGTCACCCAATTTTTTTTCCCTTTGAGTTTCTTCATGAACTCCTGGGCAGATATCGGGTCATCCCAAAAACCAGGGGCGAGGGTTTTCTCTTCTTCGTTTTGGATTTCAATGCGTTTGGCATCTATGTCAAAGATACCTCCTCAACGCGCCAAGGCGTTCTAAAAGATCTTTTATTCGATCTGTCGTAAGCATATTAATTAATTTCTGCAAAAATAGAAGGATTCTGTCGGAGTAGCATCAAAGTAGGTTGAATTTTATGGTCAGTTATGCAGACTTTTTGCTTTTTTTTATCCTCGTGTATTACTTGAACCAAAGGACTTTTTTTGCCCCTCTGGCATTACTGGAGCAGACTTTCGGCAGTTCGATCTTTGACCAATGCAGAGGTTTAGATATCTTTAGCACCGGACATAAACCCAAACCAAAACACTATGCGATTCATTTTCAAAAGCCTGTGCCTTTTCCTCGTTTGCCTTCCTGCCCTCAGCGCCCAGGAATCTTTTTCTGAAAAAAGT
>CAZEQO010000064.1:0-8359 GCA_964514365.1 uncultured Robiginitalea sp.
ATTTCCGGCGTGGCTATCGCCATTTACATGGGTGGTCCCGGCGTTATTTTTTGGATCTGGATGACGGCAATAATCGGGATGTGCATCAAGTTTTATTCCTGTAGCCTGGCCATCATGTACAGGCATACTGATGCCTCGGGGAACCTGCAGGGGGGACCGATGTACTATATCACCCAGGGGATCGGGCCACGCGCAAAACCCCTGGCGGTATTCTTTAGTATCGCAGGCCTCGTGGGGTTTCTGGGGGTCTTCACAGTCAATCAGTTTACACAGACCTTTATGAATGTCGTGGATCCGGATACAACCCTCGCGGCCCTGGGGGATTTCAACTGGAAACTGATCATTGGGATTGTCCTTTCCCTTATTACATCCCTTGTTATTTTCGGGGGTTTGCAAAAGATCGCAAAGGTAGCTACGGCCATTGTCCCCTTTATGGTCCTGCTTTATTTTGTGGCTGTCCTGGTGATCATGGTCAATAATGCCGGTGAGATTTTTCCGGCCCTGAAGCTCATCATTACAGAAGCCTTTAATTTCAAAACGGCATTTACCGGGGGGTTTTGGGGGCTGGTTATCCTCGGTGTTCGGCGGGCTGTCTTTTCCAACGAAGCCGGATTGGGAAGTGCCCCGATGTACCATGGACAGTCGAAAACCAAAGAACCTATTCAGGAAGGCCTGGTTTCCATGTTAGGCCCTTTTATCGATACTATAGTGGTATGTACGCTAACTGCCATTGTCATCCTGTTGAGCGGGGCCTATTTGGAGGCGGAGAGCAATGGGATCCTGATGACCCTTATAGCCTTTAAGAAGTCGTTGTTCGGTTACGGGGATGTGCTGCTTATGGTGGTGGTTAGTGCCTTCGCCCTCTCAACGCTGTTTACCTATTCCTATTACGGGGTTAAATGCCTTACATTCCTTACCAATCCGAGAATTGGGAAATATTTTAACTACTACTACGTGGCGACCATTACCTTTGCAGCGGTAGCCTCAGTGGATCTGGTAGTCAACCTGATCGATCTGGCATATGCCCTGATGTGTATTCCAAACATGCTCGCCGTTTTATACCTCGCACCGAGGGTAAACCGGGAGATGAAACGTTATTTTGCCCAACTGAAAGATGAGCGTGCATAAAGCTGGTTTTGTAAATATCATAGGCAACCCCAATGTGGGTAAGTCCACACTGATGAACGCATTGGTTGGGGAGCGCCTTTCCATAATTACTTCCAAAGCCCAGACGACCCGGCATCGGATCCTCGGTATTGTAAGCGGAGAGGACTTTCAGATGGTCATTTCCGATACCCCGGGGATCATCAAGCCTGCCTATGCCCTTCAGGAATCCATGATGGATTTTGTGAAGACCGCCCTGGACGACGCCGATATCCTGCTCTATATGGTGGAAATCGGGGAAAAAGGGTTGAAGGATGAGCGGTTTTTGGAGAAGATCCGCAAAATTGAGAGCCCGGTCCTGCTTTTGATCAATAAGATTGACACCACTGACCAGGAGCAATTGGAACTTCAGGTAGCCTATTGGAAGGAGCTACTGCCCACGGCCGAAATCTTTCCGATCTCGGCTCTGGAGAGTTTTAATATTCAACCTGTTTTTGATCGAATACTGGAATTGCTGCCCGAGGGCCCTGCTTTTTTCGATAAAGACCAGCTTACGGATAAACCGGAGCGTTTTTTTGTCAGTGAGGTCATCCGGGAAAAAATCCTGAAACACTACAAAAAAGAGATCCCGTATTCGGTGGAAATTGAAGTGGAGCGTTTTGAAGAAGGAGAAGATTTAATCCGGATAGGTGCAGTGATTATGGTGGAGCGGGATTCGCAAAAGGGAATCATCATAGGACATAAGGGAAGCGCCCTGAAGCGGGTGGGTACTGAGTCGCGAAAAGACCTGGAGGTCTTTTTCGATAAAAAGGTATTTATAGAGCTCTTTGTTAAGGTCAATAAGAACTGGCGCAGCGATGCCCGGCAGCTGAGACGGTTCGGATATAATTCCAAGTAGTTACGCTTTGAGTGCTCCCTGATAAAACCGATAAAGTTCTCGCATCTGTGGCTTTCCCTTGGCCCGACCAGCCCTCCCAAAGGCGTAAAAAGCGAACCAAATGACGAGCATGGCGACCATGCCCCCGACCAGTACCCCATAAGGTCTTCCCAAAGAGGCACTACTGTAGGCCCAGATTCCGAGGATGATAAAGAGAGTCGCTACTCCGAAGTGCAGGAACATAAAAAAAGTCCACAACGTGGGATTCGGCCCATAGAGTCCATATACCTTGCAACCCCCATGTTCTTCGTCCAGGATTTCCAACTGCAGTTGGGGAGACCAGAAATGCCGCTCATCATCGTTAAAACTAATAAAGAGATGGTCGTCCATTCGTTTGACGCGAATGGGTTTTTTTTCAGCCTTCTCGAGGCGCTCCAATACGTCTGAAGCGGCTTCGTCCAGCTGATCCTGAAAGCGGGGCCGCAGTACAATTTCATTTGGGAGCTCTATAATCGAGGGTTTCTCCATTGGTGTTTTTTGAATCTAAATCTATTCCTATTCTGAACTTCAGGAGTAGAAATTGCCCAGCCGGACTCAGAGTTCCATAGATTTTTATATATTTGATTTATCGATGAACGGTATCAAAACATCGATGAAATACACTATTAATGAAAAACGTTCTCATTTTTGGTGCTTCAGGCCATGGCAGCGTAGTGCTGGATATCCTTGAAAAAAGCGAGGAATTCCAGCCTGTGGGCTTTCTCGATTCCTTTATAAAGAAAGGTACTAAAAAAAACGGATACCGGGTTTTGGGAAGTGAGTTCGACTTACTTCAAATCATTGAGAAGTACAACGTTTACGGGGGTATTGTAGCCGTGGGAGACAATTGGGTGCGCCAGCGTCTGGTTCGATCCATCCAGCGTTTGGCTCCTGGGTTCATTTTTGTAAATGCTGTTCACCCGACTGCAATCCTGGGAAAAAATGTGAATTTGGGGTCTGGTATAGCAGTCATGCCCGCAGTTATAGTGAATTCGAATTCTGCCATTGGAGACCACTGTATCCTTAATACTCGATCCTCCTTGGGTCATGACGGGGTCCTCTCCGATTTTTCAAGTCTGGCCCCGGGGGTCTGCTGCGGGGGTAATCTGAATCTTGGGACTGGGGCTGCCATTTCACTTGGAACCCTGGTCATCGAAGGCATTAGTATTGGTGCCTGGAGTGTGGTGGGGGCTGGATCCCTCGTCCTTGATGAGATTCCGGATAACGTTGTGGCTTATGGAAACCCGGCACGCAATATTCGGAAGCGCAGGGCCGGAGAACCCTATTTGGGTAACAATCAGGATCGCAAGGACCTGAAGCTCCCGTTCAATTATACCGCCTAACTCCCCTTCGCACTTTATAATACCCATTTATTATCTTCAGGTAAACACTACCTTTGTGGCCAAAACCAGAATATGTCGGGAATCGTAGCCATAGTGGGAAGACCCAATGTAGGGAAATCCACCCTTTTTAATCGGATGATTCAAAGGCGTGAAGCGATCGTGGATTCGGTCTCAGGGGTGACACGTGACCGGCATTACGGGAAAAGTGACTGGAACGGTAAGGAGTTTTCCCTTATCGATACCGGGGGATATGTGGTGGGTAGTGAAGATGTTTTTGAAAAGGAAATAGACCGGCAAGTAGAATTGGCCATTGCCGAGGCAGACGCGATTTTCTTTATGGTGGATGCCGAAACCGGAATTACCGGTATGGACCAGGATGTTGCCAAGTTGCTACGCCGGGTAGAAAAGCCCGTTTTTTTGGTGGTCAACAAGGTGGACAATGTGAAAAGGCAGGAAGATGCGGTTGAATTCTACAATCTTGGCCTCGGGGAAATATACCCGATATCCAGTATTAACGGTAGTGGTACCGGAGAATTATTGGATGCCCTGGTTGAGGTGCTTCCCGATGCCCCGCTCCCGGAGGACGACCTGCCCCGTTTTGCTGTCGTAGGCCGCCCCAATGCCGGAAAATCGTCATTTATCAACGCCCTGTTGGGTGAAGAAAGGTATATCGTCACCGATGTAGCCGGAACAACCCGCGATAGTATCGACACCACCTATAACCGGTTTGGTTTTGATTTTAAATTGGTCGATACCGCCGGGATTCGACGAAAAGCCAAGGTAAAGGAGGACCTGGAGTTTTATTCTGTCATGCGCTCGGTCCGCACCATAGAGCATTCAGATGTTTGTTTGTTGCTTCTTGATGGTACCCGGGGCTTCGACGGGCAGGTCCAGAATATCTTTTGGCTGGCGCATCGCAATAACAAGGGAATCGTTATCCTGGTCAATAAATGGGACCTGGTAGAAAAAGATACAAACTCGGTTAAAGAATACACCAAACGCATAAAAGAGGTCATCTCGCCTTTCACAGATGTACCTATTCTTTTTATTTCCGTGAAGAATAAACAACGCGTACTCAAAGCGCTGGAAACTGCCGTGGAAGTTTACAAGAGTCGCTCCCGCCGCATACCCACCAGCAAGCTGAACGACATCATGCTTCCCATTATAGAAAGAAGGCCACCGCCGGCGACCAAGGGTAAATACGTCAAGATTAAATTCTGCACACAGCTGCCAACGCCCTATCCCCAATTTGCATTTTTTTGCAACCTCCCCCAGTATGTGAAAGACCCCTATAAGCGCTTTCTGGAGAATCAACTGCGGGAGCATTTTGATTTTTCCGGGGTTCCGATGAGTATTTTTATGCGAAAGAAATAATGCCGTGGGTTATTAGAGTCGCCAGTTGGCAGTGGCAGTTGGCAGTGGCAGTTGGCAGTTGGCAGTAACAGTAGGCAATGGCAGTGGGCAATAGCAGTTGGCAGTTGCTTTAAGGAATCACGGAATATATTTGGGAAAGGTTCCGGGTTACTTACCACCCACCGGAAGCGCCTCCGCCTCCAAAGCCACCACCTCCGAAACCACCTCCGAAACCGCCACCTCCGCCGAAGCCACCGCCCCCACCAAATCCACCCCTGGATCCACCGGAGCGCCCCATATTACTGAGGATAATCATATCCCAGATATCGAGTCCGCTTCTCCTTCGGCCGCGATTGCCCCCTCCTTTCCCTCCTTTATTTCGGGAGGCGAGGACGATGATGATGATGATAAATATGATAAAGGGAAGCAGGGAGCTAAAAGGAAAGCCCTGGACTGAATTCACCTCAGGGGGAGCCGTAAATTGCCCGGTGAGTACTTGAAAAATAGCATCCGATCCCTTGTCCAGGCCTGCATAATAGTCGCCATTTCGAAACTCCGGAATGATTACAGATTCGATAATCCGCCGCGAGAGGGCATCCGTGAGGAACTCTTCAACGCCATAGCCCGTATTGATGGCTATCCTGCGGTCATCCCGCGCGAGTAAAATCAAAATCCCATTGTCCTCTTTGTCCTGCCCGATTCCCCAGGCCTCGCCCCATTGGGCGCCGAGATATTGGATATTTTCACCTTCGGTGGAGCCGATTATGGCCATCACGATCTGGGTAGAGGTACTGTCTGAATAGCGAATCAGTTTTTGTTCCAGGCTGGTTTTCTGCGAAGCGTCGAGAAGCCCAATGTAATCGTATACACTGGTCTGCTCTGCTACCGCGGGTTTAGGGGGGATCTCATACTGACCCGCAACGGGAAGGGCCAACAGGCATGCAAAGAACAGTATCGCCTTAGCCTTTAGAGATTTCATTGGTCAGTTCATTTGAGTCTTCTGAATTCCAGGGAAAATGGGCGTGCAGTTCTTTACCAGCACTGAGAACACCTGCAATAATACCCTCTTTGAATGCCTTTTTTGCAAAGTGCATCTGAATCTGGTCCCGGGTGGTATCCCAGAAATTCTCTGGGACAACTTCACAGATACCTTTATCCCCACAAATGGCAAATTGATGGTCGTGGACAGCGATATAAATCAAAACCCCGTTGGAATTACGGGTATTGTCCATTTTAAGCTCGTGGAACAGTATTTTAGCGCGTTCCATGGCATCCATCCCGAGGCCATTTTCAATGTGTACCCGTATTTCACCGGAAGTATCCCGCTCCGCTTCCAGGATCGCAAGAATGATCTCCTCTTCTTCTTCTTTGGAGAGGAAACGCTCTACTTCACTCATAGGAAAAAGGTCTAGTTGTTGAATTCGAAGTTCACATCCGGAGCATTTTCAGAACCGGGATCGGACTGGTATCGGGACATTTCTTCAAAACCAAACCACCCGGCCAGTAATTTGTTCGGGAATTTGGTCGTGTGAATATCGTAGATGTTTACGGCCTCATTAAAGCGATCTCTCGATACATTAATCCGGTTCTCGGTAGATTCCAGCTGAGATTGCAGTTCGAGGAAGTTCTGATTGGCTTTGAGGTCAGGATAGCGCTCTACTGTTACCAACAGGCGTGAAAGCGCAGAGGAAAGTCCCCCCTGTGCCTCTTGAAATGCAGCCAGGTTTTCGGCGGTCAGATTTTCGGGATTTATAGTCGTTGAACTCGCTTTGGCCCGTGCCTCTATCACATCGGTAAGCGTCCCCCTTTCAAAGTCCGCAGCACCCTGAACGGTTTTAACCAGATTTCCGATGAGGTCATTACGCCTTTGGTAGGCACTCTCCACGTTAGACCAGGCGGTTTTCGCGTTGGCCTCGTATTCTACGGCCGTGTTGTTGAAGCCTACAGCCCACTGATAGATTCCAAAACCTATCACAAGGATGATAATCAAAGGAATTAACCATTTTTTCATAATGCACAGTATTAAAAAGTTAAGTTGTAAATCGGGTTATAATTGTTCTTTTATTTTAATCAATTCGGCTTTTACCCACTCCATCTTACGAATGATTTCATAGGTCTCCAAACTCTTTTGGCGATTCTCTCTCAGGTGTAATTTTGCACCTTCCAGGGTAAAACCGCGCTCTTTGACCAAATGATATATCAACTCCAGATTCTGAATGTCCGAAGGTGTAAATTTTCGATTTCCCTTAGCGTTTTTCTTAGGCTGTAATACGTCGAACTCCTTCTCCCAGAATCGGATCAGGGAGGTATTCACATCAAAAGCCCTGGCGACTTCGCCAATTCCATAATACCTTTTATCGGGAAGGTCTACTTGCATTAATCCAGTGATTGATTCTCCTGATTGGCGTATTTGAGCATATTCTCAAACTCCTCGGCACTCAAACTGCCGTAATAGAAATTAATCGGGTTGATCCGCTCTCCATCTTTCCAAACCTCGTAATGCAGGTGCGGTGCTTCAGAACGCCCCGTACTTCCCACAAACCCGATGAGGTCTCCCCGCTTCACCTCCTCGCCCACCTTTACATTATACCGGCTCAGGTGCGCATAAATTGTCATATATCCATAGCCGTGTTCCAGGCGAATGTGCTTCCCGTATCCGGAGGCCCTGTTATCTGCCCGTTTGATTTTACCATCACCACTGGCGTAGACAGGGGTGCCACGGGGCGCTGTAAAATCCATCCCCCAGTGCATTTTCCGAGCCTTGGTAAAAGGGTCTGAACGCCATCCAAATCCGGATGCCATCCGGGTTAATTCTTCATTATTTACCGGCTGGATGGCCGGAATGGAAGCGAGCAATTTTTCTTTTTCCGCCGCCAGCTTGGTGATCTCATCCAGGGATTTTGACTGAATCACCATTTGTTTTTGTATGATCTCCATCCTTCGGGTGGCCCCGATGATCATGTCCGAATTGTTGAATCCTTCAAGGGATTTATAGCGATTAATCCCACCAAAGCCAGCCCTTCGCTGTTCTTCGGGAATCGGGTTGGCTTCAAAATAGATCCGGTAAATGTTGTTATCCCGCTCCTCTATGTTTGCCAGGACTTCATCCATCTGTTCCATTTTGCGGCTTAGGATTTCAAACTGCAACTCATAGTTCTTGAGTTCACGCTGTAGTGAAAGTTCTTTAGGAGTATTCAATACATTCACATTAAGCAGCAATAACAGTCCCAGTAGGCCTGAGAGCAGGGACCCCGCCCCAAAAAGAAGGATATTGCGGATCTTCTTCGACTTTTTAGGTTCGATTTTCCGGTAAGACAAAGTATCCGGGTCGTAATAATACTTAACCTTAGTCATAAAGGTAAATTATCCTATTTTTGTGCGATTACAGCAGATTCAGACAAATATAGAAATTGTTTGGCACAAAATCTTAACTTTAAAGAAAGCCCTTATTGTTTATGACTTCCAGCGAAATACGTCATAAGTTTTTAACCTTTTTCAAGGACAAAAATCACCGGATTGTGCCCTCTGCTCCCATGGTCATGAAGGATGATCCCACCCTTTTGTTCACCAATGCGGGGATGAACCAGTTTAAGGAGTTCTTTCTCGGCATCAGCACACCCGAATTCCGCAGGGTGGCCGATTC
>CAZEQO010000064.1:8392-14429 GCA_964514365.1 uncultured Robiginitalea sp.
GGAGGAGGTGGGCAAGGACACCTACCATCACACCATGTTCGAGATGCTGGGAAACTGGAGTTTTGGGGATTATTTCAAACAGGAAACCATTACCTGGGCCTGGGAATTTCTCACAGGGGTTTGTGGTATCGATCCGGGCCAACTGTACGCTACTGTTTTTGAGGGGAGTTCGGATGCAGATGCCCTGGAGCGGGACCAGGAAGCGTATGACATTTGGAAGGCCCTGTTGCCCGAGGAGCGTATCCTTATGGGCTCCAAAAAAGATAATTTTTGGGAAATGGGGGCGCAGGGACCCTGCGGTCCCTGTTCCGAAATCCACATCGATATCCGGCCGGAAGCCGAACGCCTGAAGGTGCCCGGGGCCGATCTGGTGAATAAGGATCATCCACAGGTTGTGGAAATCTGGAATCTTGTCTTTATGCAGTTCAACAGGAAGTCCGGGGGGGCATTGGAACCCCTGCCCGAACGGCATATAGACACGGGAATGGGCTTTGAACGCCTGTGTATGGTGTTGCAGGATGTAAAGTCTACCTATGACACAGATGTGTTCACACCCCTTACAAGTGCCATCGAGTTAATTTCCAAATATCTTTATGGGCAGTCGAGTGAATCCGATGTAGCGATCCGTGTGATTGCAGATCATATCCGGGCGGTTTCTTTTGCCATTGCAGACGGCCAGCTCCCTGGGAATACAGGGGCAGGTTATGTTATCCGCAGAATTCTCAGGCGTGCCATCAGGTATGGGTTTACCTTTTTGAAAATAAAAGAACCTTTCATGCATTATCTGGTGAAGGTTTTGGTTCGGACCATGGGGGATGCCTATCCGGAACTCGCAGAACAGCGGCAACTTATCGAGAACGTTATCCGTGAAGAGGAGCTTTCATTTCTCAAGACGCTGGAACAGGGACTTTCGCGTCTTGAACAAATCATCTCAGGCACTAAGGGCAAAACGGTAGATGGGGAAAAGGCTTTTGAACTCTATGACACCTTCGGGTTTCCCATCGACCTTACCTCTTTAATCCTTAGTGAAAGGGGGTATTCACTTGATGAAGCCGGTTTTGACAAGGCCATGCAGGCTCAGAAAAACCGCTCAAAAGCGGCCTCAGAGGTTTCGCGGGAGGACTGGGTGGTCCTGGATCGTGGAGAGACCACGGAGTTCCTGGGATACGACGAACTCCAGGCCGATATACGGATACGAAAGTACCGGCGGGTGGATACCAAGAAAGATGGCGTAGTGTACCAGCTCGTTTTTGACCGTACCCCATTCTATCCCGAAGGCGGTGGGCAGGTCGGAGATAAAGGCTACCTGAAAACTGAGGATGGAGAGGTGTTTTATATCGAGGACACCCGCAAAGAGAATAATGAGATACTCCATTTTACCAAAACCCTGCCCAGGTCCCTCGAGGCCACTTATAAAGCCGTTGTCGATGAAGAACAGCGGATGCGTACGGCCCGAAACCATTCGGCAACCCACTTGCTCCACCAGGGATTGCGACTCGTACTCGGGGACCACGTAGAACAAAAAGGATCCGCTGTACACTCGAAATATCTTCGGTTTGATTTTTCCCATTTTGGTAAAATGACCGAGGAGGAACTTTGGCAGGTAGAACAATTTGTCAATGGACGGATTCGCGAACGGATCCCGCTTGAAGAACAGCGGGAAATACCTCTTGATCAAGCCATGGAAGAAGGGGCAATTGCCCTTTTTGGAGAGAAATATGGAAATACAGTACGGACGGTTCGTTTTGGAAAATCTATTGAACTCTGCGGGGGTACACATGTTCAGAACACGGCTGAAATATGGCATTTTAAGATTGTTTCGGAAGGCGCCATTGCTGCGGGGATTCGCAGGATTGAGGCTATAACTTCAGATGCGGTTCAGGCCTATTACGACAAGAACGATGACACCCTTGAGCAGATAAAAAGCCTCTTAAAAAATTCAACAGACCCCGTTTCGGCTGTTTCCAGTTTGCAGGATGAGAATACCAGTCTGAAAAAGGAGATCGAGGGCCTGGTACGGGAAAAGTCCCGTTTTATCAGGGAAGAACTCAGGGAAAAAGTCAGGGAGGTCAACGGGGTCAATTTCCTGACAGGGCAGGTAGATCTGGATCCCGCTGATATGAAGGACCTTGCGTTTCAACTGGGGTCCGAATTCGACAACCTCTTCCTGCTCCTGGGGTCTGGCCGTGGAGGGAAGGCAGTCCTGAGTTGTTATATTTCCAAAGATCTGGCCAAAGAGCGCGACCTGGACGCAGGCAGGATTGTCCGGGAGCTCGGAAAACACATACAGGGCGGCGGAGGGGGACAACCCTTCTTCGCTACGGCCGGGGGAAAAAATCCCTCGGGTATCCCCAAGGCACTTGAAGCTGTAGAGGAGTACCTTAAATAAATTTTCAGGGGGAGTCATATGAAATGGCGGACAGAGGTTGAAATTGTACCAGGATCAGATCCCATCGACTATCAGGACGAGGTTCTCGTGCTGGGATCCTGTTTTGCGGATCATCTCGGGGAGAAACTAGCCTATTACCAGTTCAGACATCTCGCGAACCCATTTGGGATACTTTTCCACCCGATACCCTTGGGCCACCTTGTTAAAAGGGCGGTTGAAGAAAGGCATTTCGGGGAAGAGGATCTTTTTAAGCACGAAGGCCTATGGAGATGTCTCGAGGTGCATAGCAGGGTCGCCGGGACCTCGAAGTACGCCACCCTGGAAGGTATGAATCAGGCGTTAGAGGTTTTCAGGAAATCCCTGGAGCAGGCTTCTCATATTGTCCTGACCCTGGGTACCGCTTTTGCCTTCAGGTATTTAGAGGAAGACATGATGGTGGCCAACTGCCATAAACTTCCCCAGCAGCAATTTCGCCGCGAGCTCTCCCCAGTCGCCGAACTTGTCGATTCCCTCGGCGATACCCTGGCCGCCGTACGGGGTATTAACCCCGGATGCCAGGTCCTCCTGACCGTCTCCCCGGTGCGCCATGTGCGGGATGGACTGGTGGAGAACCAGTGCAGTAAGGCGCACCTGATCGCTGCCGTCCACCAGGTGGTAAGGGGTGCAAATAATCATTACTTTCCCTCCTACGAATTGTTGATGGATGAATTGCGCGACTACCGTTTTTATAAAAGGGACTTAATACACCCGACAGAGCAGGCTGTGGATTTTGTCTGGGAAAAGTTTATGGAGGCCTGGGTAGATCCCGGGGCGATCCCCGTAATGAAGAGGGTAGGGGCAATAAGAAAACAAATGGCACACCGGGATGTGCGGGCAACCGAATCTTCAGGGGCAGACACCAATACACTTCTGAAGGAAAAAGCAGCAGTCCTTTCGGCGGAATATCCCTTTATGCAATTTGACTTATAAAATGAGCCATAATAATTCTCAAAACCCATCGAAATGTGCCATGGCGAGTACTATCTGACTTTTAGAAAACAATAAAATATAATCAGATGAAACGAATTCTTGCAGGTTTTGCCATCTGCCTGGTCCTGGTCCTGATATACAGATCCTGGGAGTGGACCGGCAAAGGGAAGGCCGTAGTGCAGTCCGAATCGGCACTTATCGTCTCTCAGATCGAGCAGGTTTCGAAATTGGTGGTTACAGAAGGGCATTTTGCCGAGGTCTTTAGTTATGCCGATAGCCGGGAATTATTCGGACCCTTCTTTACGGCAGATAAGCGAGCCCTGGTGGTTGTCAATGCGCGTGCTACGGTAAGTTACGACCTCAGTGCGCTGACCTATCGCCTGGATAGTGTCACCCGGACCCTGTATATCGAGGAAATTCCCGAACCCGAAATTCGTATTGACCCGGATATTGAATATTACGATGTAAGTGCCGATTATTTCAATCCGTTTGAGGCAGAGGACTACAACAGGGTCAAATCGAAAGTAATCGCTTCTATTGAGAAAAAAATTGAGGATTCAACCCTGAAAAGCAATGCCAGGAATCGCCTGTTGAGCGAACTTGCAGAATTCTATGTACTGACGCGTTCCCTGGGCTGGACGCTGGTATATAAGGATCAGAAACTCGAATCCATGCCTTCCCGGGATTTGTTATTGGATTGATACACCACCCTGACGACCGGAGCTGAATAGCGAGAAGTCAATCCTTCAGGCTTTGTATTTACGAATACGCAGTGATTCTTATCACAGGGCTACTTTGGCCTGATCTACCAGGGCTATTCCCCCATCGATCAGATGCCCCACTTCGGGACGTTCCCGTTTTACCTGCTCGAGATGTTGCAGGATTTCTGAGGCAAATGCCTCATTTCCGTCTTCCCGGGCCAGTTCGTAGATCTCCACGGAAAGCATCCAGTCTTCCGGGTGGGAGGCCTTGAGTTCCTGAAAAACCTTATTCCTCGAGATAGTGGTGTTGGTCCCTTCACGAAATTCCCGAATTTGGGTATAGAGCTTTTCGAGTTGCTCACGCTTGGGGTCTTTGTGAACCTTGATAGTTGTTTCCCCGGGAACATGGCTGCTGAGGTCAAAGCTGCTCAGGTCTGCCGGGCCATTGAATGCCGACACTATATTTTCACCAACCGCCATGTGGTAGTGTCCCCATTCCGGACGAAATAAATACTCGTCCTGATAGCGAACGGTGCAATTTTGGAAGGTGATCAGGATGATTTCCCCCCTTAAATTCCGCGTCCCGGTGATAATATCCCCCTGAAGGTGAATCCCTCCCTCAAACTCCAGGGTAACCTGCTCGCCTTCATAAATCTTATAGGCCTTTAAATCCCTCGGGCTCATATCTTCGATGGGCAGGTTAATCCCTTTTAACTTACCAATGGGCGCACCGAACCCATCCGGATGAAATGCCGTACTATGCCCAATCAGTTCTTTTTCCCGATAGGCCAGGGCGGTAGGACCTGAAGTCTGGAGGTAGGCCGTCTTGCCCTCAGAGGCTATGGCCCTGGTAAATACCCCAGAAATCTGAAGTCCGGTACTGAGCTCCACGGTGCCCAATGCCTCGGATGCGATGAGTTTTTCCAATCCGTCCAGGCCGCCCCTGCGCAGCGCCATGGTATTGGCAAATTCCTCGAGTACCTGGCTTAAGAATGCAAAATCCGGTGTTACAAAAAGCTGCGGTTGGGGTTTGGTGATGTCGAATGAAGTATGGGCGGCTTCAATGGAATATGGAATTTTGGATACTTTGTCGGTCATACACCAACTGCTTTCCCCGATAGAAGAAAGCAAGCCGGCCCCGTAAATTTTTGGCGCTTCTGGGGTCCCGATCAGGCCGTATTCCACGGTCCACCAGTGCAGGTTTCGGATCAGTGCCATTTCGCTGGGTGGCCCCATGTTTTCCTGTAATAGGTCAATTTGCTGTTCTGCCTCGGTTATGGCCTCCTCGCTTGTGCCCGGGGCTTCTTTAATAATGGAGAGGTGGCGCACGGCCTCGTAAAGTTCATAATCTTTGGCACTGGAAATTGCCTTGCAACCGATTTCCCCGAAACGCCTGAGGTATTCGGCGTATTCCGGATTTGCGATGATAGGCGCGTGCCCCGCACCTTCGTGGATGATGTCCGGGGCCGGGGTGTATTCAATATGGTCCAGTTGGCGGATATCTGAGGCGATCACCAGGACGTTATAGGCCTGAAACTCCATAAAGGCAGCAGGAGGAATAAACCCATCTACGGCTACGGCAGCCCAGCCAATTTCTTTTAAAATGCGATTCATCCCGTACATATTGGGGATGTGTTCGATGGAAATACCTGTTTTCTGAAGGCCGCTCAGGTAAGACTCGTGAGCCACCTGGCTTAAATAGGCCACATTTTTGCGCATCACATACCTCCATACAGCCTGGTCTACCGCAGAATAATCCTCGTAGTTCTGAGGTTTGATGTACTGCCTGAGGTGGGAGGGCAGACGGTCCAGAATCGGATTGCTTTCGTATTGCATAGCACAATTTTTCAGTGACCTAAAGATACGAATTCACATGCAAATTTTATTTCAGGCCAAAAAAAACCCCGCGTGCGGCGGGGTTAATATTTGCACTTTTATTGATGTTTACCCATGAGGCAAAACGCTGAACCCCATCTGG
>CAZEQO010000065.1:0-2214 GCA_964514365.1 uncultured Robiginitalea sp.
GGCTGGGGCTGGGGCTATCCCGGCTGGGGCTGGGGCTATCCAGGCTATGGTTGGGGATATCCCGGCTATGGATGGGGTTATCCCTACTACCGGAACGCCGGATACGTCAATGGCCGCAGAGGCAATTACAACCGCTACAGCAACATTAATGCCCTCGGAGGCCGTTCAGTTATGGCCGCTGGGAATAGTTCCAGGATTCGCAACAACAGCGGACGGTCTAACCTGAATCGGGGTACATCCGGCAGGAGCTCAAATATCCGAAGTGTTGACCGAAGTCGTTCGCTCGCATCTCGGGGCACAACCCGTAGTTCTGGGAGAACTCAGGGCACTGCCTCCCGCAGCAATGTGAGAAGCATAGATCGCAGTCAGAACGCTGTGGCGCGGAACAACGCTTACCGAAGCAGCAGGAGTACACGCTCCACGCCCAGATACAATAACAATGCGCGCTCGACGAGAACCTATACAGGTGCTCCAAGGAACTACTCGTCCCGAAATTCTTACTCCAGGAGTTCTGGCAGCAGACCGAGTTCCGGCTATTCTAATTCAAACCGGTATTCCAGAAGTTCTGGCGCCACCAGTAGGGGTTACCGGGGCTCCTCCAGGCCTTCGGGAACGTATCGGAGTTCAGGAAGCAGTCGATCTTCAGGTAGTATGAGAAGCAGCGGTGGCAGTAGTCGTTCCTCTGGCAGCATGCGCAGTAGTGGAGGCGGTGGTCGCTCTTCGGGAGGTCGTTCCGGCGGTGGTCGATCCGGAGGACGCGGTGGCCGATACTAATTCCCTTTAATTTTAAATGATATCCCAATGAAACGTATTCACACTTTCATCCTGCTTTTGCTATGCACCTTCGCAAGTGGGCAAACGATAAATGACGTCCTTAGATTTAGTACTGAGGATGTTCTGGGAACAGCCCGATACCAGGCCCTGGGTGGCGCTTTCGGGGCCCTTGGCGGAGAACTCTCGGCCCTGAGTATTAACCCCGCGGGTTCGGCCGTTTTCAATAACGGGCAATTCAGTATGACCGGGAGCGTACACCACAAAAAGAACAATTCGGTGTTTAACGGGTCTTTCGCCAGCACCAATAATAGCTTTCTGGAATTCAACCAGGTGGGGGGTGTCTGGGTTTTTAAAAATAATAGTGGGTCCGGATGGAATAAATTCGCCCTTGCCGTAAACTACGACCTGGTCCAGAATTTTGACAATGACATACTAATATCGGGACCTTCCACTGTAGGTATCGACCAGTATTTCCTGAATTATGCACAAGGGGTACCCCTGGGACCACTAAGGGTTCAGGAAAACGAATTTATCGAGGATGCATATTTGGATATAGGGGGTAGCCTCGGTTTTGGCGCGCAACAGGCCTTCCTGGGTTTCCAGTCGGGCTTTATCGATCCCGTGGACTTTGAAGACGACAACAACACAGCGTACTTCTCGAACGCGGATTACGACCAGGTAAACCAGAATTACGTACAGAGCACTAATGGCTTCAACAACAAGCTGACGATGAATTTTGCAGGACAATATGAAAATTTCCTCAGTATTGGCGCATCCCTGAATTTTCACTCCGTCTTATATGAACGCGTTACCTTTCTGACTGAATCCGGATACGACCAGGAATCTGCTATACAGTCCGGGACTTTTGATAATTTTCTGAGAACCCGGGGATCTGGTTTTTCCTTTGGCCTGGGGGCTATTGCGAGGTTAGGAGACATATTTCGGGTGGGCGCCAGTTACCAGTCCCCAACCTGGTACCAGCTTACGGACGACTTGTCCCAACAGGTCAATTCAGACTTCCCGGACAAAAATCAGGACATCAGGTTTATCGACTTTAGCGTCGTCAACCTATTCCCTAGATACACCATTAAAACACCCGGGCGGTATACAGGTAGTTTAGCTATGGTTTTTGGGACCTCCGGATTATTGAGTTTTGATTACGGCTACCAGGATATGTCCAACGCCGAACTGCGCCCAACCTCGGATCCCGATTTCAATTCGGAAAACCAGTTTATTTCCCAACAGCTTGGGGCTGTTTCCACGTTTCGTGCCGGAGGTGAATACCGCATTAGCCGATTGAGCCTGCGCGGGGGTTATCGATTTGAACAAAGCCCTTATGCAAATGGCAATACAATTGGTGATGCCGTTCAAACCTCGAGCTTAGCGCTCATCAAGAACTCAATTGGTATAGAAGAAATCCAACTCACCAATTTTAACGCT
>CAZEQO010000065.1:2224-12326 GCA_964514365.1 uncultured Robiginitalea sp.
CCTTTTAAAAATAATTCGGACTGGGGTAATCTCCAGGGATTCTCCGGAGGACTGGGTTTTAGTTTTGGGCCGAATCGTCTGGACTTTACTTACAGCCAAACCCGTCAGGATATTCCACAGTCCCTGTTTGATCTGAACTTAAGCAGCGCCTCTGTAGAACGGATTAATTCCTTTTACACCCTAACCTATACCCTGAATTTTTAAAAGAAAAAGTCCCGGGATGGATTATGCTTTGACGTAACCCGCTTATCGCTTGAGGGAAAAATGGGAACGCAGGACGTTTTCAGTGACCTCACTGCCTTCTGCCCTTCCGTATTCCAGGCGAAACCAGTAATCTGATGCCGGGAGTTGCCTGCCGTTAAACGTGCCATCCCACCCGGGGCTCGTCTCGTCCATTTGTTTGAGCAATTTCCCATAGCGGTCAAAGACAAATACAACGGGGTCCGCCAGCGCCTGAAGGCCCTGAACATTCCAGGTATCGTTAATCCCGTCTCCGTTAGGCGTAAAAAACTTGGGATACCCGATGACCAAAAACGGGATGGGCTCTGTTATCCCACAGCCATTTTTATCATTGACCACCAGGCTGTTTTCCCCGGGAGGAAGGTCCCTGAAGATGGGGGAATCCTGAAAAGAACTGCCATTTACGGAGTACTCATAGCTGCCACCCCCCAAAACTACCACCTCCACATCATTGGAGTCCGATAAGTCGCTTAAGGTGTCAACCCGGACCGGACCGGGCACCCCGTAAAAAATGATAAGGATGTCATCTGTAATTGTTCCCCCGGCGGTCGTCTCAATTTCGACGAAATACCGTCCCGTATTGGGACTGGTGACGGTATAGAAATACGCTGTTGAGCCCGAGAGCAGTTCGGTGTCCGGGGTACCGTCCAAATCGATATCCACAGACCAGCGCACATTCGCAATGTCCGGACCTGCCGGAGAGTTTAAGGCGCTTAAGACAATATCCGGATCCCCTGCACAGGCTGTTATATCCAGCCCCAGAAATTCATCCCTGAGCGTACAATCCAGGGCGTTGTTCTGGTCCGCATCCACGGATGAACCCGTAAAGGTCAGGATATAAGATTCCGGATCCCCGTCAAAATTAGTGTTGTAATTATTGATGAGTACATAATAGAGCTCCCCGGCCTGAACGTCCAGCCACTCGTCGTAGGTGTTTTGGCTCCCCTTGACAAAGGGGGCCCCTTCCTGTCCGTTTTCAGGGTTCACCCCTATTCCGGTAAATCGCGTATCGTTTACTTCGTAATTACAGCGTATGGGTTGGGCAGTTCCATTGCTAATCGAAGCGCAGTCCGTATCAGGGCCGTAGAGCGCAAAATCCCATTCTGCCGTGATCGTACCTCCGGTATTTACCGGCAAGGCTTCAATATCAAAGCCAATTTGTCCGTCTGTTCCCGCCCGGAAAACAAACCAGGATGTATTGTTTTCGATATTTGCCGATCCCACACTCCCTTTTTCAAGACACCCTGTTTGGCGGATGACGTCCGGATCAAAGTCATCAATAGCGCCGCTGCCATCGGCCACCCAGATAAGGGGCTCATCGGCACATACAGGAATAGCCGAGCGACAATCCGGGGAATTCTGCCCGAACCCATAAACCGCCATAAAGACAAATGCCAGAAAGGAAATAAGCGTACGCCGCATACGGGAAAGCTGTTTTTACCTCTTATATAACTGGTATAACCCCGTTTTAGTATGGTATTTTCCCTCTTTTAGATCAATGAACAACGCGTTCAATATCAAAGTGGTATTCAGGGCGGGTTGCAATACCTGAAATTAGGCGACTGATTCTGTACACCTTCCATTCAATCCACCTGTTCCACTTAACAGGAATTTATGCCGGGTCGCCCCAAAACACGACTGTAAAGTGGCATTTTATACATATCTTTGCCCCTTGCAAAATGATGTCTGATGAAAATTGATCCCGCTTTGGAAACACCAGGGGAAACCTATGGAGATGACCACTTTTCAGCCTCCGAAAATACACCTTTGAGAGAAGATGCCTTTGTGCTCAGCGATGCCGAAAAAATAGAACAGATCTCCAATAGTGTCCGGGATATTATGATGACCCTTGGGCTGGATCTTAAAGACGACAGTTTAAAAGGGACTCCGGAGAGGGTGGCCAAAATGTACGTCAAAGAAATCTTTGGGGGCCTGCACCCGGATCGCAGGCCGAAATCCTCCACCTTTGACAACAAGTATAAATACGGGGAAATGCTGGTCGAAAAGAATATTACGGTCTACAGCACCTGTGAACACCATTTACTCCCTATTGTTGGGAGGGCCCATATCGCCTATATCTCAAACGGGTCCGTCGTTGGGCTTTCCAAAATGAACCGCATTGTCGATTACTACGCCAAAAGACCCCAGGTACAGGAACGCATGAATATTCAGATCGTGCGGGAACTCCAGGAGGTACTCGGCACAAAAGACGTCGCCTGCGTTATCGATGCCAAACACCTCTGTGTAAACTCCCGCGGAATCCGCGATGTGGACAGCAGTACGGTGACAGCTGAATACGGGGGGCGCTTTAAGGAGGAAAGCCTCAGGAGGGAATTCCTCGATTATATCAATCTGGAAACCGAATTCTAAGGCACTGCCTATGGCCCTTTACGAGGAACAAAATTTACGACTCTCCAATTCGCTCTCAGGACAGAAGGAAGTATTTAAACCTATTCACAGCGGTCATGTAGGGATGTACGTCTGCGGCCCCACAGTCTACAGCAAAGTACACCTTGGAAATTGCAGGACGTTTATCTCCTTTGATCTGATTTATCGCTACCTGCTCCACCTCGGCTATAAGGTGCGTTATGTCCGCAATATTACCGATGCCGGACATTTGGAGGATGATGCAGATGAGGGTGAAGACAAGATCTCGAAAAAGGCGCGGCTTGAAAAGATCGAGCCCATGGAGGTCGTACAGCGATACACCACGGATTTCCACAATATCCTTCGAAAATTCAACCTGCTTCCCCCGAGTATTGAACCTACAGCCACAGGACATATCGTAGAGCAAATTGAGATTATTAAGGCCATCCTTTCCAAAGGGTATGCCTATGAAAAAAACGGCTCCGTCTACTTTGATGTTCAGAAATTCGATTCGGACTTTGAATACGGCAAGCTCAGCGGCCGCAAACTGGAGGATATGATTGCCAACACCCGGGAGCTCACCGCCCAGGATGAAAAGGAAAACCCCCAGGACTTTGCGCTCTGGAAAAAGGCTGAGCCCAGGCATATTATGCGGTGGCCTTCCCCCTGGGGCGAAGGTTTCCCCGGTTGGCATCTCGAGTGTACCGTAATGAGCACCAAATACCTCGGTGAAACCTTTGACATCCACGGAGGAGGAATGGATTTGAAATTCCCACATCACGAGTGTGAGATTGCCCAGGCCGAAGCGCGTTTTGGCCACAGCCCGGTGCACTACTGGTTGCATGCCAATATGCTAACCCTCAACGGGAAAAAGATGTCCAAGTCTACCGGGAACAACCTGCTTCCTGAGGAGATTTTTGAAGGGAACAACCCCATTTTGAGCAAAGCCTATTCGGCAAGCGTGGTCCGTTTCTTTATGATGCAGGCCCATTACACCAGCATCCTCGACCTGAGTGATGAGGCCCTTCTGGCAGCTGAAAAAGGATATCACCGGTTGATGGAAGCCCTGGAAGTTTTGGAAAGCCTGGAGGTGTCTGAAAAATCAGATCTGGACGTGACGGCTTGGAAACAAAGGTGCTACGATGCGATGAATGACGATTTCAACAGTCCGATACTCATCGCCCAACTCTTCGAAGCCGTAAAATGGATTCACCTGGTACGGGAAGGTCGTAAAACGCTGAGTGCGGCGGATAAGAGTTTACTGGTATCCAGTATGAACGAATTTGTCTTCGACGTACTCGGGATAGAGAAACCCCTGGATGCAGCGGCTTCGGATGGCAAGATAGAAGGTTTGATGCAGCTGCTGATCCAAATGCGCGACAAAGCGAGAGCCGATAAGGATTACCAGACTTCAGACCAGATACGGGATACGCTTTCCGAACTTGGGATCCAGCTCAAGGATGGGAAAGAAGGCACGAGTTATCAGTTCTGAGGAGTGCCCCTTAGAACATACTGCGCTGCAGCAGGCGTTGGTAGTCTCCCGGAGTAAATTGTTGTTTGTGTTTAAAAACCCTGTTGAAATAAGACCGGCTCTCGAAGCCACAACACATATAGACTTCCTTAATACTGATCTCCGGATTCTGTAGCAGGCTTACTGCTAGTTTTACCCTTTCGTTATTGATAAACTCCACAGGGGAAATACCGAGTTCATTTTTAAAAACCCGGTGAAAGTGAGAGGCACTCATACAGGCTTCCTTGCTCAGGGTAGCGATGTCCAGTGATTCGTGCAAATGCGTCCTGATATAACGGACCACATGTGCCAGCCGGCTGTTTTCCCGCAGGGTAAAGGTGTCCGAACCGTAGATCTTCAGTTCATTGGTTTGGAGAATCCGGATAATCAATTCGCGAAGCATATTATCTACAAAGTAGTCCTTATAGGGATGGTCTTCGGTAAACAGGAAAACCAGCCGTTGCAGAATTTGAAATACCGCCGCATCGTTGACAAAATGAAAATTGTAATCCATGAGCCCCCAGTGTAGTCCCCCGCTTTTGGGCATGGTCTCATTCATCCAATCGAGTACTTTGGTAATTTTCTCCTCAGAGATCGCCATGGCCAGGCAACGGGTTGGATTTTCATACTCCGCTTCGGGGAAGTCTATACACATAAGTTCCCCCGAAGGCAATACGAGGGACTCCCCGGGCAGAAACTGAAAAGACTCATAGTCCCTTAAATGCATCACCTTTTTTCCCTCAATCATACTGGCCAATACAGGCTGGTCAAATTGAAGCAGTACCTGCTCGGCCTGCTGGTGCGTCTCAAAAATATGCATAGCCGCATGGTCCAGTGTAAAACTGGATTGATTTTCCACCAGGGACTCCAGCTTGCGGTTTTTCAGAAAATCTTCGGGGAGGCGCATAGGGTTCTATGGAAGCACTAATTTTTTAACAATTATTAGAGTAAATTTAAAAATTATAGTGCTATTTTATGTTAAAATATCAATTATGATAGGATTGGTCATATGGGCGGGAGAATTGGTCAGATGATTCCAAAACAGAACGGCTACTTTGGGATCATTGTGGTTTCCGCTCTGGAAGCGAAGCCCGTCTGAATGATATTAGTGCAGATTAACACAAAAAATAAAAACGATGAGTACAACGGCAACAAATGAAAAAGAAACCCTGAACAAACCCAAGTTTAAGAATCAGTATGAGAACTTCATTGGGGGAAAATGGACCCCTCCTGTAAAAGGTCAGTATTTTGACAATGTCTCCCCGGTAGACGGACAAAACTTTACGAAAATTCCGCGCTCGACAGCAGAAGACATCGAACTCGCGTTGGATGCGGCCTGGAAAGCTGCTCCACAGTGGAATAATTCCTCCGCCACTACCCGCAGTAATATGCTCTTGAAGATTGCCGATGCCATGGAAAGAAACCTGGAGGATCTTGCCCGGGCCGAGACCTGGGACAATGGCAAGGCTATTCGCGAGACGATGGCCGCAGATATGCCCCTGGCGGTAGACCACTTCCGCTATTTTGCGGGAGTTATCCGGGCTGAAGAGGGATCAGTGAGCGAATTGGACTCCTCTACAGTGAGTTTGAATGTCTGGGAGCCCCTGGGGGTCGTCGGACAAATTATTCCATGGAACTTCCCTATCCTTATGGCGGCCTGGAAGTTGGCTCCGGCCCTTGCCGCAGGTAACTGCGTGGTCTTGAAACCCGCTGAGCAAACCCCGGTAGGTATGTTGATTTTAGCAGAACTGATTGAGGGTATTCTTCCGGATGGTGTTTTGAATATCGTCAACGGATTCGGTACAGAGGCGGGTAAACCCCTGGCATCGAGCCCGAGAATTGGAAAAATCGCCTTTACGGGCGAAACGACCACCGGGCAGCTCATTATGCAATACGCCTCCAAAAATATAACTCCGGTAACGCTGGAACTCGGAGGCAAGTCCCCGAATGTATTTTTTGAGAGCGTGATGGATGCCGACGACGCCTTTTTCGACAAATGCATCGAAGGTGCTGTGATGTTTGCACTCAATCAGGGAGAAGTTTGCACATGTCCTTCCCGTATGCTGGTTCAGGAGAGTATTTTTGATGCTTTTATGGAACGGGTGGTGGAACGCACTAAGGCTATAAAACTCGGACATCCCCTGGATTCACAAACTATGATGGGGGCCCAGGCTTCCAACGACCAGTATGAAAAAATCCTGAGTTATATCGAGATCGGCAAGGAAGAAGGATGCGAAGTACTCGCCGGCGGAAAGGCGGCGTATAACGAAGGTCTTGAAGGCGGGTACTACATAGAACCTACCATTCTGAAAGGAAACAATAAAATGCGTGTTTTCCAGGAGGAAATATTCGGGCCTGTAGTCTGCGTGACGTCCTTTAAGGACGAGGCGGAAGCCCTCGAGATTGCCAACGACACGCTTTACGGGCTGGGAGCTGGCGTCTGGACCCGGGATACCCATCAGGCGTATCAGATCTCCCGTGGCATCCAGGCGGGAAGGGTCTGGGTCAACTGTTACCACCTTTATCCCGCCCATGCACCTTTCGGTGGGTATAAAAAATCCGGTATTGGCAGGGAAAATCATAAAATGATGCTGGACCACTATCGCCAGACCAAGAACATGCTGATTTCCTACGATAAAAATGCCATGGGCTTTTTCTAGGGAGTTATTAATTATCTGAGCAAAGCAAAATGATGCACACCCGGAGAGTAATCGTCACCCCAGCCGCCCAAGAGGTTATAGAACAGCTTAGGGCAGCACACGGCCCACTGATGTTTCATCAGAGCGGAGGGTGTTGTGACGGTTCCTCTCCGATGTGTTATCCGGAAGGAGAACTCCTGTTGGATGACTCAGATATCTGGCTGGGTGAAGTGGCGGGATGTGATTTTTATATCGCCAAAGACCAGTTTGAATACTGGAAACACACCCAATTGACGGTTGATGTAGTCCCGGGAAGGGGATCGAGTTTTTCCCTGGAAATCCCCCTTGGACTTCGATTCTTAATTCGTTCACGCCTGTATTCTGAGGCTGAAAGCAACCAACTGGCACCCGCATTCCCCGCCACTCAAAAACCGAACTGATTGGTTTCGGTTGCTGGAAAACGTACCTTGTACCGATAGGCCACAGGTACTATGAAAAATAGGATTTTAGCTCTTTTTATTTCACTGATCCGGGGGTACCAAAAGTATATTTCCCCCCTGACGCCTCCCAGTTGCAGATACCTCCCTACCTGTTCTCAGTACTCCATTGAAGCCCTTCAAAAACACGGCCTTCGTAAAGGAGGATGGCTGGCTTTGAAGCGTGTAGGGAGTTGTCATCCATGGGGTGGTTCTGGCTACGATCCTGTTCCCGAAAAGGATGACAACTAAGCCTGCGCGCCATCTCGCCTGTCGCTCGAAAGGCCCGCCAAACCTTAAAGCGGTACTACGGGACCCTGATTGGTTTACGCCTAAAATAGATAGCTCTGCAAGGATGCCGCGTTCGGATTTACTATCTTAGCCCCAAAAGCCATCTATGTTTTTTTTAGGTTTTACCTGGAATCCCGATGATACTTTGTTCAAACTTGGATTCCTGCAGATCAAGTACTACAACCTGCTGTGGATAGTTGCCTTTGCTGCGGGCTGGTACATCATGAAACGTATTTTTGACCGGGAAGGGAGAAGCCGTGAAGAGCTGGACTCCCTTTTTGTTTATATGGTCCTCTCCACCATGCTGGGTGCCCGTTTGGGCCATGTCTTTTTTTACGACTGGGAGTACTACCAGAATCATTTGATCGAAATCCTCCTTCCAATCCGCGAACGTGCGGGAAGCGCCCTCTTCGGACTTATCAATGGATACGAATTTACCGGATTTACAGGGCTGGCTTCTCATGGCGCCGCTATTGGTGTAATCATAGGAATGTACCTTTTTACTCGGAAACACAAGGATTTCAGTGTCCTTTACCTCCTGGATCGCCTGGTTATCCCTACTGCCCTGGGGGCTTTTCTGGTGCGCCTGGGCAATTTTTTCAATTCTGAAATCAACGGAAAAATTACAGAGGCATCCTTTTTTCTGGGAACGCGTTTTGTGCGGGATTCCGATGACATGCCAGCGCGAAAGGCGATGGCCATCACAGGGGAAGAAACGCCAAACGCCGCGTACCACGCCCTGGAGGATAACCCCCAATTTTCAGAGTATTTAGAAGTTATTCCCTACCGCCATCCGTCCCAGTTATATGAGGGCGTGCTTTATCTGGGCGTCTTTGCACTTTTGTATTACCTCTACTGGAAAACCTCGAAAAGAAACCAGCCAGGCTATTTGTTTGGGCTGTTTTTTGTCGCCTTATGGACCATTCGGTTTTTTGTCGAATTCGTTAAAAAGAGTCAGGGCGGATTCGAAGAAAGTCTTGGATTGCTGAGCACCGGGCAGTGGCTGAGCCTCCCTTTTATAGCCATCGGGCTCTATTTTATGTTTCGTAAACCCAAATCCCATGTCGGTTCATAAACGTTTGATTCAGGTCTTTGTAGGCCTTCTCTTTATTTTATTGTGCCTCCCGGGTTGTAAAGATGCCCAGGATTCACCCCTGGAGACAACACCCGTCTCCTTCTCCAAAGAAGGGGAATTACAGGTTTTTAATGCAGATACCGATTCGGTTCGGGTAGCCCTTGATATTGAATTCGCACAAACCGAATACGAAATCCAGACCGGCTTGATGTACCGGAAGACGATGGCGGAAAAACAGGGAATGCTGTTTATCTTTCAGGAAGAGGCCCCGCATTCCTTCTACATGAAAAATACCCTGATCCCCCTGGACATTATTTTCATTGACAAAGACCTTAAAATTGTGAACATCCAAAAGGATGCCAGGCCCCTTAGCGAATCCGGAATCCCGTCCGCAGGGCCGGTTCAATATGTACTGGAAATCAACGCCGGCCTGAGCGAACGTTGGAAGTTGGTCCCCGGAGACCGAATCCAGTATGAAAAGATCCCCTGAAAAACATAAGGAACAATCCGTAATTATTCCAACCCGGGCTCAAAGGTCCCTGGGTGGAACGTTGTTTGTACCAGCGGATTCGATCGGAGAATCCATCCTGATCTCCTCCGCCACCGGAATGTTACAGAAATTTTATTTTGCCCTCTCCAGACATTTTGCTTCGCTGGGGTATACCGTACTTACTTTTGATTATTTTGGAATCGGCGACTCCGGAGGCTCGCCAGAAGCGCTCCGGAAAAACACCACGAATCTTGTGGAGTGGGGTTCCAATGATCAGGCAGGCGCCCTTCGCTTTCTGAAAGACTTCTCCCCGGAATCCAAAATTACGGTCATCACCCACAGTATAGGTGGACAGATTTGTGGGTTTAACCCGGAGCATGCTTCCATCGATCGTATCATCATGGTAGCCAGTCAAAACAGTTATTGGAAGAATTTTGAGGGGAGGCATAAACTTAAAATGTGGATGTTCTGGAACGTAATGATCCCCTGGGGCACTTCCTTTTTTGGCTATTTCCCTGCCAGGCACCTGGGACTCTTTGAAAACCTCCCGAAAAATATGGTGCGTCAATGGAGGCAGTGGGGTACCCACCCGGACTACCTGATGGGCTTCAGGGATTCATCCTACCTTTTTGATGACCTTAAAATGCCGATCCTTTCCCTGAGTTTTCCTGCAGATCCCCTGGCTCCTCCCCGAACCGTGGATTGGTTGGCTGCACAATACCGCAGTGCTCGTGTACGAAGGATACATTATACGGACGAAGGGGATAAACCGGGGCATTTCGGATATTTCAGAGCGCCCTTTAAGGATACGCTTTGGAAGTATACACATCATTGGATTCAGACCGATGAGTGGAAATAAGTATTTACCGGACAATACCCGCACTGCAAGGCTTCTGTTTCGAAAATTCAAGGCTGACGATTTTCACGACTGGATTCCCTTTTTTTCAGATCCGGCAAGCACAGCTTTTTGGGAAGGAATTCGAACCATTGTTTGCACGCATCTCGCTTTCTCTT
>CAZEQO010000065.1:12336-14287 GCA_964514365.1 uncultured Robiginitalea sp.
GATTTTCGAGCGTTACGAAAAAGGCCTGGGTGGCATGAATGCCCTTATTGACCGGGAACGTAACGTGCTGGTTGGGATGTGCGGTCTGCTTATACAAGTTGTTGACGGGGTCCGTGAAATGGAAATCGGGTATTCCCTGCTCCCTGAATTCAGGGGCATGGGATATGCCACCGAGGCCGGTAAACACTGCAGGGATCAGGCCTTTCGGAATCACTGGAGCGAAAGCCTGATTTCCATTATCCACAGGGAGAACGAACCCTCCATGCAAGTCGCTTCCCGATTAGGAATGAGAAACCATAAGGCGACTCATTACAAGGGGATCCCAGTCTATATTTTCAGGATAGAAAAGGATTGCGCCCGGAGTGAAAACAGCACGTATCCCTACCTGTAAACTTCAGGGCTTTTTTGTCGGGCAGGTCGAGAGGCCAAAAGGGGCATATAGTGGACAAAAACTTATAAAACTTGTAAGGAGAAATACTCCCGCCAATACCAGTAATACGATTCCCAGTGTTCCGCTTATCGTCCCCGTATAGTAAAGTACCCCGATTACGGCAGCGATAATAAAGCGGATGATCCTGTCCGCGTTTCCCATATTTTTTTTCATATCCCTGTAGATTTAGTTTGTTAAAGACGTTATACTCCATACGATCAGGCTGATAATACCTATACATATCAGGCAGACCAAAACGAATTTACCAATTTTGTTTCGCATCTCACCCTAAATTTAAAACATAGACTCCTTCTAAGGACTGATCTTCATCATCTTTTTGTAAGTCGTGCAGAAGGAATGAAAAGGCTTCCCGCACCTCTTTGAACGCGGATATGTTATCCTGACCTGTGGGCCGGGCAGGTAGCTTACTGTTTTGAATGGCGCTCCAGTTCCCGTATTTTCGTATCAAACCAGATGCATGCACGCCCACACGGCCATCTACACCGATAATACTTCCGAGAAGGAGGCTTTTGCGAAGAAGTTGCTCAATGGGGCGGCTCCCCGTGAACTTTCCTTTCTCAACGGAGGTACAGGTGCGTACTTTTCCAATTCCAGCCTTTCAAAATTTCTGGAAACGGAGGCCCGTTATGACCTCTCGGGCCTCGATTTAGAAGGGCGCACCCTGAGGTCCCTCTCCAGCGGGGAACGTAAAAAAGCCCTTCTGAGACATCTGCTAGACAGGAAACCGGATTTTCTTATTTTGGACAACCTCTTTGACAACCTGGATCCCCCTTCCCGGGAAGCCCTGAAGGAAGTTCTGGAAACACAGTCCGGGAACATTCTTCTGATCCAGTTCCTGAGTCGTCCCCAGGATTTACTCAAGTGTATGAAAAACAAGGCCTTTCTATCGGGGGACCACATCCGTGACTTTCCCAATTACACCGCGGATGTAGGATACTATCAATCCCAAAGGTTCACAGGCTCCTTACCTCCTGCCCCGGAGGCTTCCCCCTCCCTGCCAGAGGTTTTGATAGATTTCCGGAAAGTGAATCTGAGTTATGGAGAGACGCCCATCCTCTCCCAAATCGAATGGAAAATCGAAAAGGGGGATTTCTGGGAGCTCAGGGGCCCCAATGGGAGTGGTAAAACCAGCCTGATCACCATGATAATTGGGGACAACCCAAAGGCCTACGGGCAGGAGCTCTATCTTTTTGGAAATCGTAAGGGCAGTGGGGAAAGTGTATGGGATATTAAAGCTAAAATTGGGTACTTCACTCCTGCGCTGACCGACCGGTTTCGCGGCAACCACACAGCCGAGGCCATGTTGATCTCAGGCCTTATGGATTCCGTGGGGCTCTATGTAAAACCCACAGATCAACAGCGGACCCTCGCACATAAATGGTTGGCACTTCTGGGTCTACCAGACCGGGCCCGGACACAATTCCGCAATCTTTCGGAAGGCCATCAAAGACTCCTGATGTGCGCCCGGGCCATGATCAAACATCCGCCTGTGCTAATTCT
>CAZEQO010000066.1:0-9003 GCA_964514365.1 uncultured Robiginitalea sp.
ATTTCTCCGATACAGAAGCCCTAATCGGCATTTTGATCATTCCCCTGGCCGTTCAGTGGTGGAGTGCCTGGTATCCCGGGGCAGAGCCCGGGGGCGGGGGCTATATCGCCCAGCGTATGCTTGCGGCTAAAAACGAAAACCACGCCATTGGAGCGACGTTTTTTTTCAACATCATGCATTATGCCCTGCGGCCCTGGCCCTGGATCCTTGTCGCCCTGGCTTCCCTGGTGGTTTTCCCCGATGTCGCCAGTATTCACGAGGCTTTTCCCAACGTTGAAGAAAGCAAGTTGGGCAATGACCTCGCCTATTCTGCGATGCTCACCAAATTGCCCCCGGGACTGCTCGGGATTGTCCTGGCTTCCCTTGGCGCTGCCTATATGTCTACGATTTCAACCCACCTGAACTGGGGTTCTTCTTACGTGGTCAATGACTTTTACAAGCAACAGATTAAACCAGAGGCTTCTGAGCGGGAACTCGTAGCCGTAGGGCGGATAACCACCGTAGTGCTCATGGTATTCAGTGCCATCCTCGCCCTGTTCCTGACCAATGCCCTGCAACTTTTTGATATCATCCTGATGTTTGGGGCCGGGACGGGTCTTATTTTTATTTTAAGGTGGTTCTGGTGGCGAATCAATGCATGGAGTGAAATCTCTGCCATGTTTTCTTCCGGCCTGATTTCAATACTCTTCAATTTTACGGACCTCGGGGGATATTTCTTTGGCGGCACTACGGCATCAGGGGCCGTTTTTGAAGGGCTTTTGCCCGGATGGAGCAAGTTCCCGGTGGTCGTCCTGATCACCACTGTAGTATGGCTTGTGGTGACCTTTGCCACCCCTGCCGAGCGAACGGAGACCTTAAGGGCATTCTACAAAAGGATACAGCCGGGAGGGCCCGGGTGGCGTCGTATAGTAGCAGAGGCCTCCGTCCAGGGAATCACCCTGGATCAGGGTAAAAAGTGGAGTGTACCCTCCGGGATCCTGGCCATGGTCATCGGGTGTGTGTTGGTCTACAGCTGTATGTTTGCCACCGGTAACTGGATTTATGGCAATTACCCCCTTGCGGCCGGATTGACTGCCGTTGTGGTGGTCGCAGCCTGGTTGTTAAAACGAATGTGGAGTCAAATAAAAGGCGATATTTTATGAAAGAGCGTATTGTTTCTGTGGATATTTTCCGGGGCCTTACCATAGCCCTTATGATTTTGGTGAACACACCGGGGACCTGGGAGGCCGTATATCCACCACTCAGACATGCCGACTGGCATGGATACACCCCGACCGACCTGGTATTCCCGTTCTTCCTGTTTATTGTCGGGACCTCCATTGTTTTTGCCTATAAGAACAAACAACCGGGCCCTGCGGTTTACCGTAAGATTGTCGTACGCACTTTAAAACTCATAGGGTTGGGGCTGTTTCTGGGGGCATTTAAAGTAGAACCCCCTTTTATCCTCCCTTTTGAGGAAATCCGGTTACCCGGTGTTTTACAGCGGATCGGAGTGGTTTTTTTCGCGGCTTCCCTCCTCTACCTGAATTTCAACTGGAAGGTTTTGCTGGGCATTGCAACCACTATTTTACTCGGATATTGGATCTGGATGGGATTCATCCCACTCGAGGGCCAGGCGCCCACCTTTGAGCGGGCGGCGAATAACTGGGCAAACTATATCGACCTGAATGTATTGGGGACCCATATGTACAAACCGGACTACGACCCGGAAGGGCTCCTGAGTACACTTCCGGCAATTGTTTCGGCCCTTTTGGGTGTTTTTACCGGGCTTTTGCTGGTCAGCGACAGGGCGGAGAAGACCAGGTCAATGGTTTTGATGGGGGTGGGAATGCTGGTGCTGGGTTACCTCTGGGACCTGGTGTTTCCTATAAACAAAGCCCTTTGGAGTAGTAGTTTTGTTTTGGTTACGGCCGGGTGGGCAAACCTTGTGCTGGCCCTGATCTATTATCTGACAGATGTCCGCGGCCTGCGGTTCGGCAGTGTATTTAAGTATGCCGGGGCCAATGCGATTACGGTGTATTTTCTCTCCAGCTTTATAACCAACATTTTTTATCAGATAAAGAATGAAGCCGGGGTGAGTATTCACGAGCAGTTGTTCAACACCCTCTATGTTCACGAGGGGATACCCCTGGAGCTCTCCTCTTTGCTCTATGGGCTTTCAGTTACCGGGTTTTACTTGTTGTTGGGCTGGTGGATGTACCGGAAAAAGATCTTTATCAAGGTGTAGTATATCCCTCCATCAGGCGGGCGACGTACTTCCCGATCATATCAAATTCAAGGTTAACCCTGCTCCCTACTTCGTATTCCCTGAAGCGGGTGTGCTCATAGGTGTAAGGGATGATGGCCACACTAAAGGTACCGGGGCCTGAATCGACTACCGTCAGGCTTACCCCGTCTACGGTAATGGAGCCTTTTTCTATGGTGATACGGCTGGGGTGCATGTCGTACCTGAAATGGAATTTCCAGCTGCCTCCCTGATCTTCAACCTTTGTGCACACCCCTACCTGGTCCACATGGCCCTGCACAATGTGCCCGTCCAATCGCGCGCCCAGGGTCATGGCCCGTTCCAGGTTGACGGCGCTGCCTTTTTTCAAGTCCCCAAGATTGCTCCGCTGCAGTGTTTCTTCAATGGCCGTAACGGTGTAGGAGTCCGCTTCTAAGGATACTACGGTGAGGCACACGCCGTTATGTGCCAGGCTTTGGTCTACTTTTAACTCCTGGGCCAGGGGGGATTGAATCGTGATATTGAGGTTTGTCTGGTCTTTTTCCAGGCGGGTGACAATGCCCGGGGTTTCGATAATTCCTGTAAACATAGTATGTGGAAATTGAGTAATTTTGACGGGATTTCTAAGATACAAAGGTACAGATTCATGCAGGATACGAGGGAGAAAATTATAGTCGGTATTTCAATAGGCGATCTCAATGGAATTGGTCCGGAGGTGGCTTTGAAGACTTTCGAGGATAGCCGGATGCTCGATTTCTGTACCCCTGTTTTTTTTGCCTCGAACAAGACCATTTCCTTCCTGACGAATCACTTCGGCATTTCCATGAAGTTCCATGGGATCCCCGAGGCTTCTGATGCGTTGGAGGGCAAGGTCAACGTGGTCAATGTCTGGAAAGATTCCCCGGACATCCATTTCGGAAAGCCTTCGAAAACAGCGGGAAGCTATGCGATCAAGTCCTTGCAGGCTGCTGTTAAGGCCCTGAAAAAAGGGAGTATTGATATTTTGGTTACCGCCCCCATCAACAAGAAAACTGTTCAGGCAGAAGAATTTGCATTTCCGGGCCACACGGATTACCTCGCCAGGGAACTGGAAGGTAAAAGCCTGATGTTTATGGTTACGGATACCCTTAAAATTGGATTGCTCACAGATCATGTTCCTGTGGGGGAAGCCCCATCGCTGATCACCCCTGAGTTGATCTTCGAAAAGGTGCGGGCTATGGAGGATTCCCTGATTCGGGATTTTGGAATTGCAAAACCCAAAATTGCCGTTCTCGGGATTAATCCCCACAGCGGAGATGACGGGGTTATCGGCAAAGAAGACGACATGGTGCTCCGCCCGGCCCTTAAAAAACTTTCGGAAGGCAAACACCTGGTTTACGGACCATATGCGGCTGATACATTCTTCGCCTCCGACAATTATTTAAATTTTGACGGGGTCCTGGCGGCGTATCACGACCAGGGTTTGATTCCCTTTAAAACACTTGCTTTTGGCAAAGGGGTTAATTTTACCGCGGGCCTCAGCAGAGTCCGTACCTCTCCAGATCATGGGACGGCTTTCGATATTGCGGGGGAGAATAAGGCGAATCCGGACTCCTTTAAAGAGGCTTTGTTTACGGGGATGGAAATTTTCAGGAAGCGAAGTGAGTACCACAGCCTGACCCGCAACCCCCTGAAAAAACAACGGATGAGACGCACCGGGAAAGGAGAGGATCGCTAGGCATTTATTGTCAGAAATAATTGGGTTTTGACAAAAAAAAAGTATCTTTGCACGCCCTAATTGAATGGAAGAGGAGATGAGGCATAAAGAGTTTGAAATTCCTTTTTCGGGATTAAAACTGGGGAAACATCAGTTTGATTTTCAAATTGATAACACGTTCTTTGACTCTTATCAGTACGACGAATTCAACGAGGCCGGGATAGAGGTTACTGCCTTACTCCATAAAATGAATACCATGATGGAGTTGGAGTTAAAAGCTGAGGGCTGGGTGAATGTCGCCTGTGACCTGACCAGTGAACCCTATAATCAGCCCATTGAAAGCGAACTGGAGTTGGTGGTTAAATTCGGGGAGGAGTTTAATGATGAGGACGATGAAATCCTGGTCTTACCCCTTGGGTCCCATCAGTTCAATATCGCCCAGTATATTTATGAAATGCTCGTCCTGGCTGTCCCTACCAAGAGGGTGCACCCCGGAATTGCAGAGGGCACCCTGGATTCGGAAATACTGAAAAAGCTGGAAGAATTACAGCCGAAAGAGATCAAAAACGAAGAAAACGAGATCGATCCCAGATGGGATGCATTAAAGAGTTTATTAATAGATAAAAAACAATAGCGTACCATGGCACATCCTAAAAGAAAGATTTCCAAGACCAGAAGGGATAAACGTCGCACCCATTACAAGGCAACTGCTCCTACTCTGGCGAAAGATCCGACCACTGGAGAGATGCACCTGTTTCACAGGGCACACTGGCACGAAGGAAAGTTATACTATAGAGGCCAGGTCCTTGTAGATAAAACTGAAGAGGCCAGCGCATAACGACACATCAATAGATTACTGACTCCCACTCCATAAGGTGGGAGTTTTTTTATGGACTGGATTTCTCAAAAAACCATGGATAAAGGCTTAAATTGCTGGAAAATCCTTAATTTTCACAGATTTTGAAGCTTTTTCTAAAGGTTCTTTTCTAAAAACCTTTCTTTAATGGATAAGATAACAGCAGCGATTACCGCTGTGGGAGCTTACGTTCCGGAGTATCGACTCACCAATGCCATCCTGGAGACTATGGTGGATACAAACGACGAATGGATCACCACCCGGACTGGAGTTAAGGAGCGAAGAATCCTCAAAGACCCTGACAAGGGCACTTCCTTTCTGGCCATAGAAGCCGCCAAAGACCTGATTCGCAAAAGGAATCTCGATCCGGCAGAAATTGACCTGGTGATACTGGGTACGGCTACACCGGACCTGCCTGTGGCAGCTACAGCTGTTTACGTCGCTACGGAAATTGGAGCCGTCAACGCTTTTGCCTATGATTTACAGGCAGCCTGCTCTAATTTCTTATACGGGATGTCTACGGCGGCCCGGTATATCGAATCTGGCAGGTATAAGAAAGTTTTGCTGATCGGGGCCGATAAAATGTCCTCGATAATTGATTACACGGATCGAACTACCTGTATCATTTTTGGTGACGGAGGCGGAGCTGCGCTTTTTGAGCCTTCCACGGAGGGCCTTGGGTTGATAGACGAATACCTGAGAAGTGACGGAACAGGGCGGAAGTACCTCCGAATAGAGGCTGGCGGGTCATTGATGCCGGCGTCCGAGGAAACGGTTCGCAATAAGAGGCATTTCGTATATCAGGATGGGAAGTCGGTTTTTAAATTCGCCGTTTCCAATATGGCGGATGTCGCGGCTAAAATTATGGAACGCAACTCGCTTTCACATGAAGATGTAGACTGGTTAGTGCCCCATCAGGCGAATAAACGAATCATCGATGCCACAGCCAACCGGATGGGTCTCGATCATGCGAAAGTCATGATGAATATAGAACATTACGGGAACACTACTTCGGCCACCCTGCCTTTGCTCCTGCACGATTATGAAAAACAACTGAAGAAGGGGGATAGCCTCGTATTTGCTGCTTTTGGCGGAGGTTTCACCTGGGGCTCCATTTATCTGAAATGGGCGTACAATTCGAATTAGAAACAACTAAGAAAACCTGAATCCATGGATATTAAAGAAATTCAAAGCCTCATCAAATTTGTGGCCAAATCAGGGGCCAGTGAAGTGAAGCTCGAAACGGATGATATCAAAATAACCATTCGTACAGGACCGGCCTCCTCCGGACCCGAAACTACCTATGTGCAACAGATTCCGATGCAGGCGCAGCCCGTCACAGCTCCGGCGCCCGTAGCCGCGACACCGGATGCCCCGGCACCGGAGGCAGCCGATGAGGAATCCAAATACATCACCATTAAGTCTCCGATAATTGGGACGTTCTACAGGAAACCCTCTCCGGACAAACCCGCCTTTGTGGAAGTTGGGGCTTCAATCGCCCCCGGGGATGTGCTTTGCGTGATCGAAGCGATGAAGCTGTTCAATGATATTGAATCGGAAGTTTCCGGGAAGATTGTCAAAGTACTCGTGGAAGACTCTTCCCCGGTGGAGTTTGACCAACCTCTGTTCCTGGTTGACCCTTCCTGATGGCCTGAAGCTATCGACGCTGTAGTTCATTTATTAATCCGCCAAGAAGACGCGCCATGTTCAAGAAAATACTGATTGCAAATCGCGGTGAAATCGCTATGCGCATCATACGAACCTGCAAGGAAATGGGAATTAAGACCGTTGCGGTCTATTCCAAAGCCGATGAAGAGAGCCTCCACGTCCGTTTTGCGGATGAAGCGGTTTGTATCGGCCCGGCACCGAGTTCACAATCCTATCTGAAAATCCCGAATATAATTGCTGCAGCTGAGATAACCAATGCAGATGCCATCCACCCGGGTTATGGATTTCTCTCGGAAAATTCCAAATTCTCCAGGATTTGCGCGGAACACGATATTAAGTTTATCGGTGCAACCGGGGATCAGATAGATAAAATGGGGGACAAGGCCTCTGCAAAGGCCACTATGAAAAAGGCGGGGGTACCCACTATACCCGGCTCTGACGGTATCCTAAAAGATTTGGCCGAAGCCCGGAAAATAGCGGGAAAAATGGGGTATCCCGTAATGATTAAGGCAACAGCCGGTGGGGGTGGAAAAGGAATGCGTGCCATTTTCAAGGAAGAAGACCTCGAAAAGAATTTCGAAAGTGCCGTAAAGGAAGCTGAAGCATCTTTTGGGAATGGGGGGATGTACATGGAGAAGCTCATCGAGGAACCCCGCCATATCGAAATTCAGATTATCGGCGACCAGTATGGGAAGGCCTGCCACCTTTCAGAACGGGATTGTTCTATACAAAGGCGCCATCAAAAACTGACAGAGGAAACCCCCTCTCCGTTTATGACCGACAAACTGAGGGAAGAAATGGGAAAGGCGGCGATCCTGGCTGCAGAGTATATAAAATATGAAGGTGCCGGTACTGTAGAGTTTCTCGTGGATAAACACCGGAATTTTTATTTTATGGAGATGAACACCCGGATTCAGGTGGAACATCCCATCACGGAGCAGGTGATTGACTACGACCTGATTCGCGAACAAATCCTCGTAGCCGGAGGGGTGCCGATTTCCGGAAAGAATTATGTCCCGAAGCTCCACTCCATCGAATGCCGTATTAATGCGGAAGACCCGTATAATGACTTCCGGCCTTCACCGGGGAGAATCACAACCCTGCATACTCCGGGCGGACACGGGGTGCGTCTGGACACGCATGTTTACAGTGGCTATATGATCCCCCCGAATTACGATTCAATGATCGCCAAGCTGATCACCACCGCCCAAACCCGGGAGGAGGCGATCAACAAAATGAGGCGTGCGCTGGATGAGTTTGTTATCGAAGGCGTTAAAACCACGATTCCTTTTCATCAACAACTGATGGACCACCCGGATTACCTGGCCGGGAACTACACCACTAAGTTTATGGAGGATTTCGTAATGGAGCCCCAGGGAGAAGGCGCTTAAGAGCAACACAGGTTAAACCATAAAGTTTTATACGCATGGAATTGAGCTACTGGGAGTTGAAAACCTGGCTGGACGAGCTCGATTTCTGTATCGTTGGAAGTGGGATCACAGGACTGAGCTGTGCCCTGGAACTTCGCAGGACCCACCCGGGGGCGCGCATCCTCATCCTTGAAAAAGGTATTTTTCCACAAGGGGCAAGCACCAAAAATGCCGGGTTTGCCTGTTTTGGAAGTCTCACCGAAATTCTTTCAGACCTCGACCACCATAGTGAGGATACCGTTGCCGCTTTAGTTTCCCAGCGGTGGAAGGGGATTCAGTTGCTTCGTCAAAGGTTGGGAGACAAAGCCCTTGAGTATAAACCCTGGGGCGGATACGAGATCTTTAGGGAAACGGACACCGAGGTTTTCGACCATTGTATGCATGAAATGGACCGCGTCAATGCGCTCCTTGAACCGGTTTTCGGGCAGTCTTGTTTTCGTCCGGCCCCTAACAGGTTTGGATTTGGAAATATCCTCCCGAAACTTATCTTAAATCCATTAGAAGGGCAGCTTCATACAGGTAAAATGATGCAGGCCCTGCTCCATAAAGTACAGGGAGGCCCTCAACCGATACTCATACTCAATGGGGTGGCGCTCACCGAATATACCGATCTGGGGGAGCGGGTAGCGGTCTCGACAAACCACTTTGATTTTAAAGTCCGGAAACTCCTGATAGCCACCAATGGCTTTGCCGGAAGCCTGGGCGTAGCTGGGGTAAAACCTGCAAGGGCCCAGGTTTTGATTACCGAACCGATCCCGGGGCTGTCCCTTCAGGGCACATTTCATTTGGACGAAGGCTTTTACTATTTTAGGAATGTAGGCGAACGGGTATTGCTGGGCGGTGGGCGTAACCTTAACCCGGAAGGGGAAACCACCAGGGAGTTCGGGCAAACGCCTCTGATACAAGGGTCATTAGAGAACCTCTTACGAGAAGTCATACTCCCCGGAATCCCATTTCAAATCGCACACCGATGGAGTGGTATTATGGGGGTTGGGTCTCAGAAAAAACCGATTATCGCAAAGTTCTCAGATAACGTAGCCTGTGGCGTCCGACTCGGGGGTATGGGTGTGGCCATTGGAAGCCATGTAGGGATGGAGCTGGCCGGTTTGGTGGAAGCTTAGGACCGGGG
>CAZEQO010000066.1:9013-14271 GCA_964514365.1 uncultured Robiginitalea sp.
GTTTGGCCGAGGCTTAAATCCTCCCCGGGAGGGGTGTCGATTTTTACACCCGGGTTTTGTGGCCCGCCGCCAAATTTAGTATTCTGTAAAATTCGAACACTTTGGAGCTTATTTATTTACTGGTTGCCGTACTGCTGATTATCTGGATGACCACCCGGCTTAAAGTACATCCTTTCCTGGTGCTGCTGCTGGTCTCTATGGGGTATGGCGGATTCGCCGGAATGACCCTCGAAGCCCTTGTGAATGCTGTGAATGAGGGGTTCGGGCGAACCATGGGAAAGATAGGCTTAATCATAGTCCTCGGCGTGATGATTGGGGCATTTCTCGAACATACAGGGGGCGCCCGGGCAATAGCAGATAAAGTATTGTCGTGGATTGGAAGTAAGCGCATTCCATTGGCGATGTGCCTGCTCGGATATATTGTTTCAATTCCTGTTTTTGCAGACAGTGGTTTTATGCTCCTCGACCCCCTGGGCAAGAGTATGAGTCGGAAGACCGGAGTGTCTTTGGCCGGAGGGGCGATTGCCCTGGGGTTGGGCTTGATGGTTTCCCATACCCTGGTACCTCCCACTCCCGGGCCCATTGCCGCTGCGGGAATCCTGGAGGCAGACCTGGGCCTGGTCATACTATTTGCGTTGCCTGTAAGTCTCCTGGCACTGGCGGTATCCGTGTGGTTCGCGAGCCGTGTGGCCTCCAAAACTGAGATTCAGCCTGAGGCCATTGTCGAAAATTCCTCGGCCCCCACTACTGATACAGGGTATCGCCCACCCTTTGTTTTATCTGTACTGCCCATTGTTGTACCCATATTGTTGATCGTATTAAAATCAGCCTTCGGGGCGGGTGATACCTCTCAAATGGGATATGCATGGATTGCTTTTTTGGGTGAGCCCGTAATTGCCCTGATGATCGGGCTTCTCCTTTGTTTGCTCCTCCCGCCCAAGCTCAATACACACATGCTGGCTTCGGACGGATGGGTGGGACAGGCGATACGGGATGCCGCCTCTATTTTGCTGATTACCGGGGCCGGCGGAATTTTTGGCACCGTATTGCAGGAGTCCGGGATTGCTGAAACTTTGGGTAATCGCCTGGTTTCCTATAATCTGGGTATTTTTTTGCCTTTTGTGCTGGCGGCGGTGCTGAAAACGGCCCAGGGTTCTTCAACCGTAGCGCTGATCACCGCAGCATCCATCCTTTTCCCGATGATGCCCGCCCTCGGTTTGGAATCTGAAACCCATAAAGCCCTGGCCGTCGTTGCCCTCGGGGCCGGCTCTTCGGTAATATCGCATGCCAATGACAGTTTTTTCTGGGTGGTGACTCAAATGAGCGGGATGGATGTGCGTACCGGCTACAAGCTCTTTGGAGGAGGTACATTTCTCCTGGGTACAAGCGCTGCCATCGGCGTCTTTATCCTCTCCCTGTTGTTTGCATGATACCCTTTAGATCGGCATGCGTTTGTTAATGGTTTCAAGAGAAACATTCAGATAGATCTTTTTGCCTTTTTCTATCGGACTGTCCGTATCAAAATACACGCCTTTGCCGGATTCCATAATTCCGTAAATCCGGTAGAGACTCCCAAAATAGTAGGTGTGCTCAACGGTTACGGGCATTCCGGATTTCCGCGACATTCGGAATTCATGGGAGTACACAATGATATTCCGGGTTGTGGAGGCGTAGGATTTCAGCACTTCTATAGGCACAAGATTGGCTTCTCCCAGCAGTTCGGCAGTGTACAGGTTCCTCGGTTTCTCGAAGAGTTCTGCCGTGGGGCGAAGGTCCAGGATCTCCCGATCCCGCAGGACCATAACCCGATCTGCAAAAGGGAGTACATCGTGATAGTCATGGGAGGCGCAAACACAACTGATCTTTTCCCTTTTCAGGAAGCCGAAAAGGTTCCGCCTGAGCTTGTTGCGCCGAAAGTGATCGATATGACTAAAAGGCTCATCGAGCAGCAATACTTCGGGCTTGCGGGCTAAGACCCGCGCGAGGGCTACCCTTTGCTGCTCTCCCCCGCTGAGCAGGTTTACCTTTACATCCCGGTATTGTTCGAGGTCCATGGTCGAGAGGAGTTCTGCGATCCGGGCATTCGTTTCTTCGGGTTCAGCAGCCGAGAGAAACTTATGTAAGTTTTCAGCCACAGTGGCATAGGGCATCAAATCAAAATCCTGTGCCAGGTATTTAATAAACTCCCCTCCGGGCACTAGTTGGTATTCGGGGCCTTTGATGGCTTGTTGCTTCCACCGAATACGACCCCCTTCAAAGGGGAGGGCCCCGTAGAGCAGTTTGAGCAAGGTGCTTTTCCCACAACCGCTCTCTCCCATAACAGCGAGGTATTCCCCGGGGGAGACCCTGAAACTCAGGTCCTCCAGTACGGAGTGGTTTTCATAGCTGAATGAGAGATGGTCTACTTCGAGCATAATTGAAAAAAATCCGCTATCATTTGGCAGCGGATTTTTATTTACAACGCGTTATTACTCTTTAAAATCTTTGGATACAGCCTTATTCGGAAGGGATTCAAACCCCATATTGTAAAGTGTAAACCCGAAAATATCAGCATATTGTTCAATAGTCTTACTTATCGGGGTGCCCGCACCGTGTCCGGCATTGGTTTCTACCCGTATCAAAACGGGATCCGTACCGGCCTGCTTTTCCTGTAGGGTAGCCGCAAATTTAAAGCTATGGGCCGGGACAACACGATCGTCGTGATCCCCCGTGGTGATGAGCGTAGCAGGATAGGCTACCCCCTCTTTGATGTTGTGGAGGGGGGAATACCCTTTCAGGTACTGGAACATTTCATCGCTGTCCTCGGACGTACCGTAATCATAGGACCAGCCTGCCCCGGAGGTAAAGGTGTGGTACCGCAACATGTCCAGCACCCCTACGGCAGGGAGCGCCACTTTCATAAGGTCCGGACGCTGGGTCATGACGGCACCTACCAGAAGCCCACCATTAGAGCCTCCCCGGATCGCCAGGTATTCCGGACTGGTATACCCTTCGGAAATAAGGTATTCTGCGGCAGCGATAAAGTCGTCAAAGACGTTTTGCTTATTTGTTTTGGTCCCCGCGTCATGCCATTTTTTTCCGTATTCTCCACCTCCGCGGAGATTAGGGACGGCATAGACGCCGCCCTGCTCCAGCCAAATGGCATTCACCGTACTGAAACTCGGAGTAAGGCTGATGTTGAACCCGCCATACCCGTAGAGGATGGTTGGGTTTTTTCCATTGAGTTCGAGCCCTTTTCTATAGGTGATCATCATCGGAATCTTCGTGCCATCGGCTGAGGTATAGAAAACCTGTTGTGATTCGTACTGATTGGGGTCAAAATCGATCTCCGGTTTCCAGTAGACTTCGTAATCCCCGGTCTCAACATTATACTTGTATGAAGAACCAGGGGTGTTGTAGTTGGCAAAACTGAAGTAGATTTCCTTTTGATCTATTTTGCCCCCAAACCCTCCGGCACTTCCCATCCCCGGTAATGCCACTTCCCGCACCAGATTTCCGTCATAGTCGTACTGTAGTACTTTAGATAGGGCATCCACCATATATTCTGCAAAGAAATACCCGCCTCCCGTACTCGGACTGAGTACGTTCTCCGTTTCGGGGATAAAATCCACCCAATGCTCAGGCGCAGGCTCGGAGGCATCCACGGTTATGATCCGCTGATTTGGAGCGTCCAGATTTGTGACGATGTAGAGTTTTGAGCCTACGTTTTCAATAATATAGCTTCTGCTGTCTTCGTGATCCAGGATAGGCACCAAAGGGGCGCCGGGGGTCGAAAGGTCCCGGAGGTAAAGTCTATTCCCGGCCGTGGTGTTGCGGGCTGAAATTGAAAGGAACCGGTCGTCTTCACTAACGCTCGCCCCTACGTACCGATACTTTTCTTCCGGGGTTCCCCCGAAAATAAGTTCGTCTTCCGACTGAGGCGTGCCGATCCTGTGGTAGTAAACCTTGTGCTGATCTGTTTTGGCGGAAAGTTCACTGCCTTTGGGTTTGTCATAACTGGAGTAGTAAAAACCTTCCTGCCCCTTCCAGGAAATCCCGGAAAATTTGATGTCCACCAGGGTATCCTCCAGAATTTCCATGCGCTCGGCATGCATTACAATGATTTTCCTCCAGTCACTACCCCCTTCTGAAATCGAATAGGCGGCGAGGCTTCCGTCTTTTGAAAAACTCAGCCCGGAGAGGGAGGTGGTGCCGTCATCGGAAAAAGTGTTGGGGTCCAGAAAAACCTCCGGAGGCCCTTCTCCAACCCGGCGATACAGGACCGATTGGTTTTGGAGGCCATCGTTCTTATAGAAATAGGTAAAGGCCCCTTCTTTAAAAGGAGTACCTAGCTTTTCGTAATTCCAGAGTTCTTCAAGACGGCTTTTAAGGGCTTCCCGGTAGGGGATTTTGTCCAGAAAAGAAAAGGTCACCTCATTTTGTGCCCCAACCCAGGATTCCGTTTCGGTGCTCCGGTCATCTTCGAGCCATCTGTAGGGATCCGGCACAGCAGTATCGAAGTAGGTATCTACAGTATCAACTTTGTCGGTTTTGGGATAGTCCAGAGCCATTATTGAGTTTGATTTGGTTTCGCAGGACAACAGGATACTCCCGAAAGCCGCGATTGCGATAAGACGTTTCATAGTTCCAGAATTTGCATGCCTAAAATAGGGATTAAAACCACTTAGAAAGGCCATTTTCACAGGGTTTAACACATCTTTAAGCCCCCTTCAACCGAGCTTTTTCCCCACCAGGTATTCTGCGATCTGCACGGCATTGGTCGCCGCACCTTTTCTGAGGTTGTCTGCCACGACCCAGAGGTGGAGGGTGTTGGCCTGGCTTTCATCTCTGCGAATTCGCCCGACAAACACCTCGTCTTTCCGGTGTGCAGTCACGGGCATGGGGTAGAGGTTTTCGGAAGGGTTATCCTGAAGGACAACTCCGGGGGTTTCCCCGAGGATTTCACGGACCTGCTCAAGATTGTAATCCCGGTAAAACTCGATATTCACAGATTCCGAATGCCCTCCGGCAGTTGGGATACGCACGGCGGTCGCCGTTATGGAGAAGGTGCGGTCATCCAGGATTTTTTGAGGTTCCCGTGCGAGTTTCATCTCTTCCTTAGTATAGCCATTCTCCTGGAAGACATCACAGTGCGGAAGCGCATTTTTGTAGATAGGATGGGGGTATGCCATCTTCCCTTTAACCCCGGCCACTTCATTTTCGAGTTGTTGTACTGCATCCACACCGGTCCCTGAAACCGATTGATAAGTAGAGACCAC
>CAZEQO010000067.1:0-6750 GCA_964514365.1 uncultured Robiginitalea sp.
TTTCAGGAGGCCAAACAGGAGTTGAATCCCCCCCATAAACAGGGCGAGAAACAAGGCCATGGCAATGTACTCTTCAATACCCGAAAGGGCCAAAGCGCCCAAGCCGGAAGCGACCAGGAGTGAATCCATAGCTACAGGGCCCACCGCCAATTGTCGCGAAGTACCCATCAGGGCGTAAACCATCTGGGGGACAAGGGCGGCATACAACCCGAAAACCGGGGGAAGACCCGCAATCATGGCATAGGCCATTCCCTGCGGGATCAACATAATCCCCACCGTAATCCCGGCGGAAAGGTCACCGGAAAGCCATTGCTTCTGATAGCGTGGCAACCAGTCGAAAATTGGAAAATATCGCTTGAGCATGTGAACTATTTTTAAAAGATCCGCGGTTCAGAACCCCGGAATTACACTTTTACAGATCGAGGATTTTGAGGTAATTCCTGTGGATTTCCAGTTTCCCCATTTGTTCCAGTTTCTTGAGTAAGCGGGAAATAACCACCCGGGAACTGTGCAGGTCGTAGGCGATTTCCTGATGTGTATTTCGGATTATCGAATCCTGATTTACGCGCGCCTTTTCCTGCAAATAGCTGACGAGCCGCTCATCCATATTCAGAAAAGCAATGGTGTCAATGGTCTGTAACATTTCATTGAGGCGGTTGTTGTAACTCTCAAAAACGAAATTCCTCCAGGACCGGTATTTTGCAGTCCACTCTTCCATTTTTCGCACCGGCACCATGATGAGTTTGGCATCGGTCTCGGCTATGGCCCGAATTTCGCTTTTGGCCTGCCCGATACAACAACTCATCGTCATCGAACATGTGTCTCCCTGCTCCAGGTAATAGAGCAGGAGTTCATCCCCGTCCGGGTCTTCCCTCAATACCTTGATCACGCCAGAAATCAGCAGGGGCATCCCCTTGATATACTCCCCGATCTCCATAAGCTTATGCCCGGCCGGAACTTCTTTAAAAGTTCCCACCTGTGCGATCTCCTCTATCAGGGCTTCCTCAAAGAGGTTGCCGTAGCTTTCCTTTAATTCCTGTATCATGCGTTTTGCTTCACTTTTTGGGCTATTTCCCTATCGTACTTAAAGAAAAAATTTGCCCAGATGGATTTTGAAATGGCTCCTATGTAAGGCATTAAGAGCACCAGCGTGGCGATAATAACCCCGAAAATTCCCGCAAGGCCCAAATCGAGCCCCAAAAGGAGTGTCGTCACATACACAGCCACTGCCAGGGCAACCCCCACACCATAGGAAACATACATGGACCCGAAATAAAAACTCGGCTCCATTTTATATTTCAGCCCGCACTTCGGACAGGTATCCCTGACGCTGTTCATACTGCTGAGGTTATACGGATGGTTCTCCAAAAACGCACCCTCGTGGCACCTGGGGCATTTCAAAAAAAGTATACTGTATAGCTTTGAACCTTTTCCAAACATATCTATAGCTTCAAAATACAAAATTAGCACATGCGGCCACAGGATATTGTGACTTTTGTTACATTGATAGCCCCCGGAAATCCTGGCTGATCTCTTGTAAATACCCCACATTTTTTGCCTTTGAATTTTTTCAGCATTTAATACACACCCATGTCCTTTGAAAATTGATGGTTTTAACATATCTTTTGGAACTTTTTTAACAAAAAACTAAAGAATGAAAAAAGCACTTGCATTTTTACTTTTTCTTCTCTTCCTGCTACTGGCGTGGCTGGCCTGGGGCTGGTACAAGGACACTGTAGTCTGTTGTGAGGAAAAGACAGAACCCCCCGTCGCCGTACAGTACGGCCCGCTGATCTTTGATTGCGGTACAGTCGGGGTAATTACCAACGACCTCTGGCCTGAAAAGAAACAGGAAATCCTGGCGGCACGGATCGAAGGGAAAAAACTCCTCCTTGTTGCCCCCTATTTTGAAGGGGAAGAAGCGAGTCAGGGTATTGCCCGGGCTCAGAAAGTAAAAGCCCTGTTTACCGAGCTCGCCCCGGAGGATATAGTTGTGGAGGCGAGGCCTGTGGGAGACTGTGAAGCAACCAAAGAAAATATGCTTCACGAACTCCGCTATAAATGGGTGACGCGCAATGACGATGTGATTGAGTTGTACGACAGAACGGCCATTCTCTACAGGTACGACTCCGACCAGGAAATCGTCACTCCGGCCGTGGATGCCTTTTCCAAAGAGATTGCCGAATTCCTTCTGGAAACCGGAGATCGAATCCAGCTTACCGGTCATACCGATTCAGACGGGGAGGACGATTACAATATGGAACTGGGTCTGAAGCGTGCCAATGAATACAAGGACCACCTGATGAGCCTTGGGGTTCCGGAAGCGCAGATTGATGTGAGTTCCAAAGGGGAATCTGAACCCACTGTTCCCAACGATACCCCTGAAAACAAGCAGCGCAATCGCAGGGTAACTGTACAAATCATCGAATAACTAAACGACAATAACTGAAACACTATTATCATGACATTACTTCAAATAAATACCATTGCATGTGACGGGTCCGACGTTTTCTGGCCCTGGTTCCTGTGGCTTCTCGGAGCCTTTATCCTCGGCTTACTCCTCGGATGGCTCCTGAAATCACTCTTTGGAGGCGGGGCTGCCGCGGCCGGTCCTTCCCCGGTAAAACAAGACCTTACCAAGGTAGAAGGTATTGGCCCCAAAATCGAAGGCCTGCTCAACAACAAAGGGATTATCAGCTATGCCCAGTTATCGGACTGCGCTGTAAGTTTCCTCGAGCAAATGATTAATGACGCCGGGCCTAATTTCGCTACACACCGCGGAATGACCGGAACCTGGCCTGCCCAGGCCAAGCTGGCGGATCTCGGCCAATGGGATGAGCTCGCCAAATGGCAGGAAGTTCTTAAAGGGGGTGTATAACTCCTTGTATTTTTTCATTGAAACAGCCCCGACTTCGGGGCTGTTTTTTTATGCCTCCAGGTCGGGTTTTCACTTAAACCGATCTCGGAACCCGCGGAGATTGAAATTAATTTTAGTACTTTTTCAAACCGGATGCAATCCCGTTTATGAGCATTCCTTTAATAATAAACCCTTACTATGATCCCACCCCAAAAAAACTTCAACCTCCTGGTACTGATACTATTTTTCAGCCTGGCCTCATTTCCCGCGGTATACGCCCAGGGGTTTGAAGGCTATTACCGCTATCCGGACATACACGGCGACCAAATCGTATTTACCGCGGAAGGGGACCTTTGGGTTGTTTCTGTTTCAGGGGGTATCGCACGGCGGCTCACCAGCCATCCCGAAGAAGAAACCCATCCGGCTTTTTCGCCCGATGGTACGACCATAGCGTTTTCTGCCAGTTATGAAGGCCCCACAGAGGTCTATACGATGCCGGCGGGCGGGGGGCTCCCTACCCGATGGACGTATGAGGGAGACCCTTCCGTAGTGAATTCATGGACGGCCGGGGGTAAGGTAATGTACCAGACCCGGGCCTATTCCGGGGTCCCCGATTTTCAGGTAGTCGCCATCGATCCGCAAAGTAAATCCAAGGATATCGTCCCTTTGTACCAGGCCAGCGAAGCCACCTACGATCCAGCAGAGGAGGCCCTGTACTTTGTAAGGCCTGCCTATCATCGCAATGTAACCAAGCGGTATAAAGGCGGGACAGCCCGGCAAATCTGGAAGTTTGTCAATGGGGCTTCCGAGGCCGTGCAACTGACCCTGGGATATACCGGGGAGAGTCACCACCCGATGTGGTATCAAAATCGCATCTTTTTTATCACCGACCGGGATGGCACCATGAACCTGTGGTCCATGGATGAAGAGGGGGAAGACCTGAAGCAGCATACAGAACACGAGGACTTTGATGTGCGCTATGCCCGGAGTTCCGGGGGTAAAATTGTCTATCAAAGGGGCGCCGATCTCTGGATTTACGATATTGCTTCCGACGCGTATTCCAAAATTGACATTCGCCTGACGTCAGATTTGGACCAGTTGCGCGAAAAATGGGAGGAAGACCCGGCTCAGTACATTACTCATGCCAAACCGGATCCAAAGGGGGACAAAGTGGTGTTGACCTCCCGGGGCAGGGTTTTCGTAGCTCCGGTTAAAGACGGGCGCACCATCGATTTTACAGACAAGAGTGGCGTCAGGTACCGGGATGCCGTATTTTCCTATGATGGTAAATCAGTATATGCGCTCTCTGATGAAAGCGGGGAATTTGAATTTGTCGCCCTCCCCGCCGATGGGATTGGAGCAGAAAAGGCCCTGACAAAAGATGGGGAGATTCTTCGTTTTGAAGGGGTGCCTTCCCCGGATGGGAAAAGACTGGCGTATAAAGACCTGTTGCAACGCATGTTTATCCTGGATTTAAAAACCGGGAAAAGCAGGCAGGTTTCCACACGGGACAACTACGTGGGAAATCCGGCCTGGTCACCCGACGGCCAATGGCTGGCCTTCGAGGAGAAGGCCGACAACCTCATGACGCAAATCGTCCTTTACCATACAACAACCCATAAACGCACCTACCTGACCACGGACCGGGCAAACTCCGAATCCCCTGCCTGGAGCCGGGATGGGGATTTTATTTACTTCCTTTCGGACCGTAGCTTCACTTCACTGGTCGGGTCACCCTGGGGGTCCCGCCAGCCCGAACCCTATTTTGAGGCGAGCTATAAACTCTACCACATTCCGTTAAAGGCCGGGGCGCGTTCTCCCTTTCGCGAGCGGGACGAATTGTACAACCCGGATAAAAAAGAGTCTGAGAAAGGGTCCGGGAAAGAATCAGATAAGGATGCGCCATCGGAAACACCGGCAGTACATATCGACCTGGATAATATTGAAAAACGTATTGCAGAAGTACCCATTCCAGCCGGGAATTACCGCAACCTCCAGGTTTCGGATAAGGTACTATATCTTATGGAGCGCGGGTCCGGGCTGCAGCCGAAGACAGACCTCAAAGCCCTTAAAATCGAAAATGAGGACCCCGAACTGGAGACCGTGGTTACGGACCTTCGCTCCTACGACCTTACAGCTGATGGCAAAAAATTAATGCTTCGCAAGGGATCCTCCTATTATATGGTTGAGGCCGGTTCCTCCGAAGTTAAAGACCTCAGCGATAGCCAGATTTCACTTAAAGACTGGAAATTCCCCATTACTCCCAGGGAGGAATGGCGGCAGCTCTATACCGATGCCTGGCGTATGGAACGCGACTATTTCTACGATAAAAACATGCACGGGGTGGATTGGGATGCCATGTATACCAAGTACCTGCCCCTGGTAGACCGCGTAACCACCCGGGAAGAGCTCTCCGACCTTATCGGGAGGTTTGTGGGTGAACTCTCCGCCCTGCATACCAGTGTTCGCGGAGGTGACACCCGGGAGGACCCGACGGATATTTCAGTAGCCAGCCTGGGGGCCGTTTTCAGCCGGGACAAAAAAAGCGGGGGTTTTAAGATCGAAAAGATTTACAGGGCAGATCCGGACTATCCGCATGAAAAATCCCCCCTGGATGATCCCTATCTCAACATTTCAGAAGGGGATATCATCACCCATGTCAATGGAAAAAAAGTAGGGGACGCCATCGAAATAGGTGGCCTTATCCGCAACCAGGTTGGGAAACAGGTCCGCCTGACGGTTTTGTCCAACGGAAAATCCGGGGACCACATCGTCAAGCCCATTGGAAGCGCCTATAACCTGAGGTATCGGGACTGGGAGTATAAAAACAGGTTGAAAGTAGAAGCCGCTACCGAAAACGAAGTGGGTTACCTGCACCTGCGTGCCATGGGCTCGAATGACATCAGCCAGTTTTACCGGGAATTCTACCCCGTATTTGACCGCAAAGGACTGATCATCGATGTGCGGTACAACTTTGGGGGCAATATCGACAGTTTTATCCTTGAAAAACTGCTTCGGAAGGCCTGGATGTACTGGGCGGAACGCAACGGAAAGCCCACCTGGAATATGCAGTACGCCTTCAGGGGGCATATTGTGGTCCTTGTAAATGAGAATACCTATTCCGATGGGGAAGCCTTTGCCGATGGTTTTAAAAAACTTGGGTTGGGCACTACCATTGGGGTCCGTACCTGGGGGGGCGAAATATGGCTGAGCAGTTCAAATCGCCTGAGCGACGGAGGCCTTGCGCGGGCCCCCATGATGGGGGTTTACGGAGACAACGGGGAATGGCTTATTGAAGGCCACGGTTTTGAACCCGATATCGTGTTGGACAATTTGCCCCATGCCACCTACAACGGAAAGGATGCCCAATTGGAGCGGGCCATTGAATTCCTCAAAGAAGAAATCCGAAAGGATCCGCGGGATGTCCCCCAGCCCCCTCCTTTTCCGGACAAGTCCTTTGGGAACAACAAAAAAAATTAAGGGTATACCCTTTGGAATCGTTTAAAAGGCAATATGGTCCCTTTCCTTAGAAAAATCCGCAAGTCACTGCTGAAAAAATCCCGTTTCGGGGGCTATGTGCTCTATGCTATTGGGGAAATCCTGCTGGTGGTCGTCGGTATTTTACTGGCGCTTCAAATCAATAACTGGAATGAAGAGCGGCAAATGCGGGAGATCGAAATGAAAACCCTGAGGGACCTTAAAGTGGAATTCACGGAAAACCTTAACGACGCCCGCAGGGTTTACGAGGGGAATATGGGGGTTTACCGGGCGACTGCCAGGCTGCAGCAAAACGCAAAAGCCGGCCGATATGCTATGGAGGAGACCGATTCCCTGATTTTTTACCTGTTTGACTGGTTCGATTATACCCCAAAACCCGGGGCTTCCAACAACCT
>CAZEQO010000067.1:6760-14086 GCA_964514365.1 uncultured Robiginitalea sp.
ATTGCGCTACCTGCTGACCCTTTGGTCAGGTGTCGACGCCGAACTGGATGACGATGAGCAGTTGTCCATCTCCTATTCCCAAAATACCATTGTGCCGTTTCTCGCTGCGCACTACCCGATTTCCAACCTTGAGCGTTACGATTTTACCCTGACGCATTACGATTTAAAGCAAGCGCTCGATGTTTTGGAGCCCCTGCCGGAAAGACAGGTCTATGACCCCGCAACCCTGCTGGACGACCCGGTTTTTATGAGTCACGTTTCCACAAAAAAAATGCATGCTGTGCACAATGCTATGGAATGCCAGCGCGTCGTGGAATCCTGTGAAGAGATTCTCGAGTTAATCGAAAAAGAGCTACTTAGGCAAACACAACCTTGAGCGCCATTGCTAAAAAAATCGGATGGAAAGTGGCGGCCGCCCTGGTGGTGGCCAACATGATTGGCACAGGGGTTTTTACAAGCCTGGGTTTTCAGCTGCTGGATGTACAAAATTCCTGGTCTATCGCTGCCCTTTGGATCCTGGGTGGGGTGATGGCCCTGACAGGGGCCTTTTGCTACGCCGAAGTGGGTAGCGCCTTCCCTAAATCAGGGGGGGAGTATGTTTTCCTGACTAAAATATACCACCCCTTTGTGGGGTACCTGGCCGGTTGGGTTTCCCTTATCGTCGGGTTTGCCGCCCCTGTGGCCCTCGCGGCCATGGCGCTGGGCGCTTACGCCTCTAATGTCATTTCTATTGCGCCTTCTGTATTGGCTGTGGGGACGGTAATTGTAATTTCGGGAATCCATTCCTTTAACCTCAGGGTGAGCAGCCGGTTCCAGGCCTTTGCCACCTGGTTTAAGGTGCTGCTCCTACTCTTCCTGATCGTAACCGGGCTTTGGGCAGGCAGTGCCGCCTCTGCTTTGGACTTTTCAGGTTCCTGGAGCCTGGAGGTATTGACCCCTTCCTTTGCCATCGCCTTTGTATATGTGAGTTATTCCTACACCGGTTGGAATGCCGCGGCCTATATCCTGGATGAGGTTGAACACCCCTCCCAAAATCTTCCAAAAGCGCTGGTACGGGGTACCCTGGTGGTAACCCTGCTTTACGTCTTCCTGCAGCTGGTGTTCCTCAAACACGGAAGCCTGGAGGCCTTAAAGGGTCAAATAGACGTCGGCCATGTGTTTGCTACAGCTGTTTTTGGCTCAAAGGGCGCTGCCTTAATCAACCTTTTGATCGCCTTTTTTCTGATCTCCAGCATAAGTGCCATGGTCTGGGTGGGGCCCCGCGTCTCCATGGCGATGAGTACAGACTACAAACTCTGGGGGTTTTTAAGGCGGAAAAACAAAAATGGCCTCCCGGTGCTGGCGCTCTGGTTTCAGGCCATTATCAGTATCTTTTACATCTTGACGGGAACCTTTGAAAGTGTCCTGCTCTATTGTGGGTTTATCTTGCAATTGAGTTCCGCCCTGGCGGTGGGCGGGGTCTTTATCCTGAGAAGGCGGAATCCATCCGCGGGGTATTACCAGTCCCCCTTGTATCCGTGGTTGCCGCTGCTTTTCCTGCTCTTCAGTGTATGGATCCTGGGGTACCTTATTGTGAATCAGCCCCGGGAAAGCCTCATGGGGGCCGGGATCCTGGCCGTGGGCGCCCTTACATACTTCCTCAGTCCCAGAACTGCAGGACACCCTGGCGAATGAGAAAGACTGAACGAATTCAATTCTTAATTATTTGTTAATTTAATGCCGTTTTTGTAAATTGCTTACTGAACACCAACCAATTACCGCTTATATGAAACCAGCTGAAAAATTGTTCTGCGCCCGCTGCATTACCATTCTGGGCATTGTCCTCGTCCTCTTTTTAGTCGTAGTTATCGCGGATTCCATGTCTACGCTCTGGCTTGAAGATATGGAGCGGGAATTAGCCGCCTCCCTCGAGATTACTTCGAACGCTATCGCAGGCCGATAGTCTTTTGCTCCTGCATTTAAAACGTCCTTTCGCTATCTGAGTACCCTCAGCCAATGCCCTGTGGGATTCCGCCTATCTACCTTTAAACCACTGACTCCCGGAAGTTCTGCTGTATTTCTCCCTGAATTTTTTTACCTTTTGCTGTTTTGAAAGCTCAAATGGTTCGATATGGTATTGCCTTCTGCCTGTTGATTCTGGCGATAGCCTGCCAGGGCACCCGGGCCGGGGATACTGCCGAAAAAGAACCTGTCCTCGTGCAGCGTGACCTCGCCGAGATTCGTGAGGATGGGAAATTGCGGGCGCTTATCTCCTACAGTGCCACCGGGTATTTCCTATACCGCGGGCAACCCATGGGGTATGAATACGAGATGCTGACGCGCCTGGCAAAACGCCTAGGGGTTGAGCTCGAGCTCCGGGTGGCCCAGGACCTGGACCAGATGCTCGAAATACTTCAAGACGGGCAGGTAGACCTTGTAGCCCACGGCCTGGCCATAACAGAAGGTCGAAAAAAAGAAGTTTCCTTTTCAGATTACTTCTACCTCACCAAACAAGTACTGGTACAGCGCAAACCCGATAATTGGCGGTCCCTCACCCTGGACGCTATTGGAAAAAACCTTATCCAGGACCCTGTAGAACTGATACGGGATACGGTGAGTGTACGTAAAAATTCGTCCTACCTCAGACGACTCGAAAACCTCTCCCGTGAAATCGGTGGCCCCATCATTCTCGATACGCTTGAGGGTAACCTCTCTACAGACGAAATCATCAAGATGGTCGTAGATAAAAAAATTAAATACACCGTTGCGGACCGCAACCTGGCGCAAATCAATGCTTCCAGTTACCCGATACTCGATGTGCGGGTACCCGTGAGTTTTTCCCAACGCATCGGCTGGGCCATGCGCAAAAATGCCACTGCCCTGAAAAAAGCGACGGACCAATGGATTCAGGATGAAAAAGCCCATGATGACTTTTACTATATCTACAATAAATACTTCGAAAACCGGAGAAGTTTTAACCGGCGGGTAAAAAGCGATTTCTTCAGCCTTACCGAGGGACGGATCAGTCCGTATGACAGCCTGATTCAGCTGTACGCCGATTCCCTGGGTTGGGACTGGCGACTGCTCGCCTCCCAGGTGTATCAGGAATCCCGCTTCAACCCAAATGCCACTGCCTGGACCAATGCCCGGGGGCTGATGCAGCTTATGCCGAATACCGCTGAAGAATTGGGTGTGGTGGATCCTGAAAACCCGGAAGAAAGTTTAAGGGGAGGCGTCCGCTATCTCAAGCAACTCTCCACAGCCTTTGAGCACATTCCAGACACCACAGACCGCATCAAGTTTACCCTTGCGGCATACAACTGCGGTCTCGGCCATGTGGAGGATGCCCGAAGGCTTGCCGCATCCCGGGGCCTGGATCCCGACTGCTGGGAGGATAACGTAGACCAGGTTATTCTCGGGTTGAGCTATCCCAAAAATTATAACAACCCCCTGGTACAATACGGGTATCTCAGGGGTGTTGAACCTTACCGGTACGTCAGGCAGATCCTGGAGCGCTATCGGCATTACACTTCATTTGTACCTTCCGGATGAGGATTCTTTGAATTCATACGAAATTGAACCGTTTCGCATTATCTTTAACCCAGCCGGCCGTGCTGTCTGAGCGATGCGGCCTGAGGCAGTCCTAAATGCCCAAGACTATGAGTCAGAAAAAGAAACGCAGGAATATACTTATTGGTATAATAGCGTTGGTGCTCGTCGGCCTCTTTATTGTCGGCAAGGGGATGATCAATCCGATACTCGAAAAAACCCTGGATGCCTACCTTCGGGAAAAACTCGAGGTGCGCTGGGTTTCACCTACCTACCGGTTTTCCTACGAAGACATCGATATAGATATCGTCTCCCGACGCATTACGTTTACTGATTTCCGTATGAGTCCCCTGGAGGAATACCGGGAAGCATTCTTAAAAGATACTACAGGCGGTAAGGCATTGAGGAGTATTTATGCCGATGAAATCACTGTTCAGGGCATCGGCCTTTTTAACTTTCTGTGGGATAAAACTATTGAGATTGACGAGATCGATGTGAAGGCGGTAACTGTGGACCACTTGGTACCACCAAAAATAAAGAAGACCTCTGATGAGATATCAAAGCCCAAAGGCTCTGCAATAAAAGGGATTCGTCTGCCTGGAATTAAAGAGCTTTCCCTGGGTCGTTTTAACCTGGACCGTTTTGATATGCACCAAATTCGCAAAGGGACGTCCGATACGCTGCTTTCTTTCCACTCTGAGGGCGGTAACGTGGAGGGACTCTCCTTAATCAAAGCCAAAGGGGATGATAAATCCTTTTTTGAACCCAACCTTCACGACCTGGTGCTCCTACTAAATGCACAGGTTCTTAATTTAAAAAAAGCGCTGTATAAAGTTTCAATAACCGACCTCAAGTATACCTACGATTCTGAGGACCTGGAAATCGAGGGTATCATCTTCGAACCCCGGGAGGATAGGCAAACCTTCAGGGACAAATCCCGGTTTAGCTACGAGATTTACGACGCAACCGTCCAGCGCCTCTTCCTGGAGAACTTCAATCTGGATAGATTTCTCGACCAGGGGATTGTGGTTCTGAAAAAAATGGAACTGGACAGCCTGAACCTGAATATTTTCAGGGATAAAACAAAACCCTTTAATACGGACAAGCGGGTGCTGCTTTTAAATCAGAAAATGGAAGCCCTGGATTTTCCTTTACATGTCGGGGCTATTGTTGTGAAAAATTCATATCTACAATATACCGAACAGTCTGATTATTCAAAACCCCCTTTGGTGTTGGATTTTTCAGACCTTCAGGTACACCTGAGTCGCCTTACTTCTATCCCGGACAGCCTCCAAACGGGCGGACCCCTGGAGATTGAATTAAATGCCAAATTCGACCGATCGGTACCTGTAGGGGTTAAGCTCAATATGCCGTATAACCATCACAACTTCCATCTTTCGGGCCATACCGAGAAAGCGGCCAGTTTTGCGAGTCTTAACAAAACCGTCCTGCCTGCCATAGGGCTCCAATTTACTTCGGGAAGGCTGGATGGACTGAATTTTCACATGACCGGTACCCCCTACGCGGTCAAAGGCGAATTGACCCTGCGCTACCACGATCTCACCGTGGAGATCGATAAACCCGATCAACAAAAAAAGAAAACGCTTTCCTGGGTAGCCAATACTTTATTGAAAAAATCGAACCCGCACCAAAACGGAAGGTTAATAGTGGGTGAAATTGCCTTTGACCGGGTCATGTACAAAGGGCTCGGGAATTTTGCCTGGAAAGGGGTGCAATCGGGCCTGGTGAATTCCATAAACCCGTTTGGCGATCACCGGGTGATTAAGCATCAAAATCCCAAATAGTTTTGTCAAAATCTGGCAAGATTCCTGAAAAACTCCTGCCCCCAACTCGTTTTAAAAGGGTATATTTTGGTTAGTCCCTCCCGATTTTCATATCTTTTTCATCTGGCATAATGTTAAACGCCTATTGCAATGGCCACAGGATGCTAAAACAGTGTCAAAATCCGTTATTAATATTCTGCTTTTCTGAGATGAACGATTGTCCAGATATACACTTTTGAACGATTATTAAACAAAAGTTAAAGCGAAATAAGTGCATTATCCTTACATTTGAAGTAAAGATTTAAGGTTTAGATGCCGAATTTACGGGTTAAAAGGCCTTTTTTAGTGTGTAAATCCTTTTAAAATTGATTAGCGTTCAAATACATTTTTACACTGGATTCACAATAATGAATTGTTGTTTATGAGGATAAAATTACCCTTCATCACTGAATCTCGAAGTACGTTAAGACCGGCAGGAAATTTGCAAAATAACGCCTAGGGACAAACCAGTTCAACATGTTTTCCGAAAATCTTATTTCCAGTCTTTCGAATCCATATCTCATAGCGGGTTTTGCGATTGTCCTGGCCTATTGGGCTTCCTCCCGACTGCAACCTGTAATCATTCGGCTGAGCCAGGAAAAAAACCTTATGGATGAACCGGAAGAGCGCAGTTCGCATGCTTACCGCGTTCCAACATATGGCGGAGCAGCCATTTTTATTGTTGTCAGTGTACTGGTCATGAGCCTGATTAGCCTGATCGGTTTTCCCGAAGGGGAGGTCAGTGGCATCCTGGCCCTGATGGCCGGCATATCCATCCTCTTTTTCCTGGGTATTAAAGATGACATGATTGGGCTGGATCCCGCGAAAAAATTCCTGGGGCAACTTCTGGCGACTTTTATCGTTGTTGTTCTTGCAGACGTACGTATTGAGAGTCTTGAAGGTATTTTCGGGATAGGTCAATTACCCTATTGGATCTCTGTGGTCTTTTCTTTTTTTGTGTACTTACTGGTCATAAATGCCTACAACCTCATCGACGGCATCGATGGCCTGGCCGGTTCGGTGGCACTGATCGCGTCCCTTGTTTTTGGGGCCTTTTTCCTGTTTACCGATAATCTGGCCCTGAGTATAATATCCTTTGTACTCTCCGGTGCCCTTATAGGATTTTTAAGATTCAACCTCTCCGGGAACAAAAAGATTTTTATGGGGGATTCGGGTTCTCTGTTTATCGGTTTTCTGCTGGCCTTCCAGGCAGTTTCGTTTCTGAAAGCCAATGCGCTGGCCGAGCCTGAGCCCATTTTGTCCAACGCCCCGGTCATCGTATTAACCATCCTTGCATTTCCACTGCTGGATACGCTCCGGGTGTTTTTCCTAAGGGTAGTCAGGGGTCGAAGCCCTTTCTCGCCAGACCGCAACCATTTGCATCACCGTTTACTGGATTTGGGGTTGTCCCATTCTCATGCTACCCTGCTTATTGTGCTTAAAACCGTATTGCTGATTGCCGTGTGCTGGAAAATGCAGGAAATCCCGATTCACCTACACCTTATTTGTATGCTGGTAATGGGATTTGCCTTATTTTTAGGGCCATTGATTTTGCGTAAACAAAAGATCAGCGCCCAGGTGAACCCGATCTATGAAAAGAAAGAAGATGAAGCCAATTCTAAACCGCAACATTCCCAACCCAATGCAGTGGTACGTCCTCCATACCAAGCCCAGAAACGAAATAAAAGTATCCCAGAAACTACAGCAACTCGGGATTGAAACCTTTGCTCCCACCTATCAGGTTGTCCGCCAGTGGAGCGACCGTAAGAAAAAAATACGCGTCCCCTATTTCGCATCCTATGTTTTTGTCCGCTTGCCCGAAAATGAAAGGGATCGGGCGTTTTGCCATCCGGGAGTACTGAGGTACCTCTTCTGGCAGGGAGCCCCCGCCGTCGTACGCGATTCAGAAATTGAAATGATCCGGACCTACCTCCATGGACGATCTCGCGAAAATGTACTTGTCGAATAACTCAAA
>CAZEQO010000068.1:0-14025 GCA_964514365.1 uncultured Robiginitalea sp.
CTCCCGTGGGTCATGCGGATTGCACACAACCTGATTATAGATTATTTCCGGAAGAACAAGCGCATGCCGAAGTTTGAAGGGAGTGATGATTTCAATATATTCTCCGTAATTGGGGATGACAAGCTCAATGCCGAAAAGCAGATGATCAAAGATCAGATCGATAGTGATCTCGGAATTCTGATCGATGAATTGCCTGATGATCAGCGGGAAGTTCTGATCATGCGTATATACAAGGATATGAGTTTTAAAGAAATCTCGGAGTCTACAGGGGTAAGTATCAATACCGCATTGGGACGGATGCGATATGCCCTGATCAACCTGAGAAAAATAATTCAGAGAAACAAAATTGTCTTAACGAATTACTAATCGGAATAGGGGAAGCAATATTTCCATAAGGGTTGCGTTATTTAGTTGTAACGAACTCTAGGTATATGGAAAGAATTTACTCAGAACAAGCCAATACGTGCGCGGGGTGTAAAGCCAAAAAAGAAACAATTGCTTTTTTGCTTCAATATTCAAAATCACTCCACATAACGGGCTATCGGGACTTCGCATTTGAAGCCAGTTTAAACTAAAACTCAAGACCTGCTCAGCGGGTCTTTTTTTTTGCCCAATATTCTCGCAGTACAGATTTCCTGCCTATGGTCCGGGTGATGACATCTTTTTCCAGATCCCAGCCCCGGGCAGGACAGTATTCCCTCCCATACCAAATAATCTGAAGGTGCAGCTTATTCCACAAAGATTCCGGGAATAAACGGCAGGCGTCTTTTTCCGTCTGAACCACATTCTTTCCCGTAGATAACCCCCAGCGATACATGAGCCTGTGGATATGCGTATCCACTGGAAATGCAGGGATCCCAAAGGCTTGCGAGATGACAACACTGGCTGTTTTATGTCCGACTCCGGGTAAGGCCTCGAGCGCTTCAAGATCCGCAGGAACCTGGCCCTGATGACGTTCCAGCAAGAGTTCTGACAACCGGTGAATCGCCCTTGCCTTTGTGGGTGAAAGCCCCACGGGCTTTATGATTTCCCGGATTTCGGAGACTTCCAATCCAACCATTGTTTCGGGGTTGTCGGCTTTAACAAACAGTTTGGGAGTTGTTTGGTTCACCCGCACATCGGTACTCTGTGCAGATAAGAGCACGGCAATGAGCAGGGTGTACGGATCCCGATGCTCCAAAGGGACCGGAACCTGGGGGTAAATCGCTTCAAGGGCGGAAATTACAAAGGCCACCTTTTCTTTCTTGGTCATTATGTTTAATTTTAAAAAAAAATAAATAAACAAATCAACATTCGTATGAATACATTGAGAGCCGGGGACAAAGTACCGGATTTTAAGTCAAGGGATCAAGATGGAAATGTGGTTTCCCTATCGGATTATTCAGGTAAAAAACTGATCGTCTTCTTTTACCCCAGGGCGAATACTCCCGGGTGTACTGCCGAAGCCTGTAATCTCAGGGATCATTACAAAGCACTGAAGGAAGCGGGATACTCCCTGTTGGGAGTCAGTGCGGATTCAGAGAAAAAACAAGCTAATTTCCGAAATAAATACAACTTTCCTTTTCCGCTGCTCGCTGACGAAGATCGCACCGTGATCGAGACCTTTGGGGTTTGGGGTCCTAAAAAGTTTATGGGTAAAGAGTTCGACGGAATACACAGAAAAACCTTTATTATAGATGGCAGCGGGATTGTGGAACGCGTTATCGATAAGGTCAAAACGAAAGATCACGCAGCCCAGATACTGGAGGGAGAATAGGGGCAGGCTACTGAGGCAGGTTGCTCAGGGGGTTATTCAACTTCCTGGGCAGCTTTATTCTTTTTAGGAAGAAACAGGTGATTCTCTTTGATCGTGGTGGCGACACCATCGGGTAGCATTTCTTCCCACCCCTCCTGGTGATTTGTGATTTTCTTCAGTACATCCCTGGAGTAAATATCCAGTACTTCGGGATCGTAGTCGATGATGTCCATGACCTTTCCGTTGTACTTAAAGAATTTATAAAGTTCCTTCATGCGCGGATGCACCTTGATGTTATTGCTGGTGAGTATTCTGCCCGTTTCAGGATCCCGCATCGGGTAGAGGTATACAATCAGATTTTTGAAAAAGAGCTTTCCAAATGCCTCGAGTATTCCACCACTCAGGTGACGGTAGTACTTCTCATCAAACACATCGATGAGATTACTCACGCCCATGGTCAGGCCCATACGCTCTTTGGTGTAGTTGTTAAAGTACTCTACTAACTTAAAGTATTCCTGGAAGTTTGAAATCATAACCATATGACCAAGAGAGCATAACAGCTCTGCCCGATCCATAAAGTCCTGTTCATCAATCTCTCCTGAAGCCTTTAAGTTTGAAAGGGTGATTTCAAAGATCACTATGGTGTTTTCTTCCTTGACGGTTTGCTCCCGGATAAAGATGTCATAGGACTTTTGAAACATGTCCATATTGACTTTGGTCACCGGGCGGAAACTCCCACGCAGGGCCAGGATATTCTTCTTGTAGAGTACCGCTGCAGGAAGGAGGTTATTCCCATCAGATCCGAACATCACGGCATCGGTCATGCCGTTTTTAATGAGTTGAAGACTCATCAACCGGTTGTCGACATCCGCAAAATTGGGCCCCGAAAAGTTTATCATATCGATCTCCAGGGTATCCTTATCGATATGGTCATAGAGGTATTTCAATAACTTACGCGGCTTGTCGTATTTAAAAAAGGCCCCATAAATCAGGTTGACACCAATGATGCCGAGGGTTTCCTGCTGTAACCGGGCCTCATTTTGACGAAAGCGAACATGCAATACAATTTCATCGAATTCCTTTTGTTTGGGATCCAGTTGAAATCGAATTCCCAGCCAGCCGTGCCCCTTGTAGCGTTTTGTAAAATCTATGGTCGCCACGGTATTGGCATACGAAAAGAAAAGCCTGTCCGGGTGCTCCTCCCGCGGGATCCGCTCTTCCATCAGCCGCATTTCGTGCGAAAGCATCTTTTTGAGGCGACTCTGCGTCACATAGCGGCTATCTTGCTCTATCCCGTAAATGGCATCACTAAAAGCCTTGTCATAAGCGCTCATGGCTTTGGCTATAGTTCCGGAAGCACCCCCTGCCCTGAAAAAATGGCGCGCAGTTTCCTGCCCGGCACCTATTTCGGCAAAAGTTCCGTAAATGTCTGGATTCAAATTAATGCGAAGGGTCTTTGCTTTGACGGAAGGAACGTTTTCAAAAGCAAATTCATTCTTTTGCACGGTGGCCATAATGGAGAGCTTATAAGTTTCAAAGGTAAAAAGATTGAACGAGTCAAGTAATAAATAAGTTATAAATTTGGATAAAATAGACCAGAGGTTGAAGATCACATTTTTGGGTACCGGAACTTCGCAGGGTATCCCGATAATCGGGAGTTACGATCCCGTTTGCCTGAGTTCAGATCCGCGCGATAAGCGCCTCAGGGTTTCGGTATTGGTCCAGGTGGACAATCTGAATTTGGTGGTGGATTGCGGGCCTGATTTCAGGCAACAAATGCTTAGTAACCCCATCGAACGCCTGGATGCTATTTTGTTTACCCACGAGCATGCTGACCACACGGCCGGAATTGACGATATCCGCCCTTTTTTTTTCCGTCAGGGCGATATCCCGGTCTACGCGCACAAGCGTGTACTGGCCTCCCTTAGCAGAAGATTTGACTATATCTTTGCCGATGAAAACCGCTACCCGGGAGCTCCTGCGGTGGACATCCACGAGGTGGAACGCGGTGCGCCATTTGCTTTGGGACCCCATTGGATTACTCCCATAGAGGCCTGGCACAACAGACTTCAGGTTTTTGGTTATCGAATCGGTGATTTCGCCTATCTGACGGACGTTAAAACGATACAGCCCGAGGAAATCGAACGCCTCGAAGGCCTTGAAGTACTCGTTGTAAATGCACTCAGAAAGGAAGCCCACCACTCCCATTTTAATTTAAAAGAAGCCCTGGCCTTTATAGAAAAGGTCAAACCCGAGCGCGCCTTTTTAACCCACATCAGTCATAAGATGGGATTTCACGCAGAAGTTGATGCTGAACTGCCCGATGGCGTCCACCTGGCTTACGACAATCTTACCATAACCCTATAAATTCATGCAAAAGAACCTATTTCAATACCTCTTTATTTTCGCTGCACTCATTGCCCTGTACCTGGCGGTAAGTGGATCCAGAAAGCTCCAGAGCCGCGAGGCAGAAATCGACGTTTTGCGGCAAAATGTCAGTGAACTCGAAGATTCGCTGAAACAGAGTGCCTTCAGGATTCAGGATATGCAGTATTTCAGCCTGGAGAACAACGATGATGCCCTGGCGTATACAGATCACCTGGATCTGGAGAATCCTTCTCGATATATTGCTGACAAATTACTGGAAACCAATGAGACCCCCGGAAACAATCCTTTGGTTCCCTATGAAGGGATGAACGGAGATTTTAAATTAAATAAGATAAAACTCCTGAATCACCGCTGGATCATAGTAGATTTTTCGGATGGTCAATATTGGGGGGAGCTGTTGTTGAATTATGAAGTTCAGGATGATCTCAGTGTGGATTTCACTTTGATGAACCATTTGCTCTACACGCGCAGCCAATAGGGGATCGGTATTTCCAGGTCCTGTCGACCCATCCTAAAATCGTGGTTTGTTTTTTTCAGGCACCCTCTGAAAGGGAGATCCTCCCCCTCAATACTTCCCGCTCAACCAGTTTTTAAAGGATCTGAGGTTTTCCGCAGACACCCCATGGCCCACAGGGTATTCCTCGTAGGTTACATCAATGCCCTTAGACTGCAGGAAGGTCACAGACTCCTGAGCCCATGCCGCGGGTATTATGGGGTCTACCTGCCCGTGGGAGGCGTAGACCTGAAGCTTTTCCAGGTTGCCGGAGGCATAATTTTCACTGAGCATTTCAGGATCGACGTACCCGCTTAAGGCAATGAGTGAATTGATGCGATCGGGGTAGGTGAGGGCCAGGGCGTAACTCAGGATGCTTCCCTGGCTAAAACCCAGTAAATTGATCCGCTCAGGATCCAGGGGGTAGGCTTTTATGGCCTCATCAATACATTTTAACACCAAATCCCGGGAATCCAATGCCTGTGGAATATCATTCCATTTTCCCTGTGGCCCTTCAAAATTAATGGCATACCACGCATGGCCAAAAGGCTGGATATCGTAGGGGGCCCTGAAAGAGACGATAAACAGATCGTCCGGCAGCTGATCAGCAAAGGAAAAAAGATCCGCTTCATTGCTGCCGTACCCGTGAAGCATAAATAAAGCAGGAGATAGTTCGTTTTGACCGGACCCGGGGCGGATCAGGTGTTTAAGGGGGATATTCTCTGAGGGGTGTAAAGACATTACTTTATAAATAAAAACCAACGTTGAAAGTAATCACCTACGAGGGGAACAGATTTCTTACGACCCTGAACCGCGGCGAGGAAACCATAGATCCATAGTACAAAATAACAGGTGTATAAACCGATCCAGGCATAAGGGTGCCACCACTGACTCAGGAACAGGGCAAAGCCTAAAAACCCCAGATGGAGCCCAAAGGCCTGCCGGGTATGGAACCGTGCAAATTTGTATTTGGGTTCGGCATTCATGGTTATGGCAATAAGCGCCCCCAGCATAGTCAGGTAAGCCACTATGGCGATCGTCTTTCCCTGGGGGTGCTGCGGATCCATCTAATAAAGGGTTTTATCACCACGGACAATGCCATACACTTTTCCTTTGAGCGGAACGTCTATAAACATTGAATTCGAAGAGGTACTCAACAGGTCTTTTTGCGTCAGGGTAAAATCCGTCCCGGGATTAAAAAGGGTGAGGTCCGCCTGCCGACCTACTTCTACAGTCACCTTTTCCAAACCAAATCGCTCCCGTCCACGGGCCAGAATCCCGGCTGCCATTTCAGGCCCGAATAATGTATTGAGGACTCCAAAAGTTTCTTCTAAACCGAGAGCCCCGAAAGCGGCCTGGTCAAATTCTTTTCGTTTTTCCTCTATATCAAGGGGGCAGTGGTCAGAAGTGACATAGTCGATAACGCCTTCCCGTAACCCCTTCAGCAATGCCTTCACCTCGCTTTTGTCGCGTAAGGGCGGCAGGGTTTTATAAAGGGAATCAAATCCATCGAGTGCCGCATCGGTGTACCACAGGTGGTGAACAGCCACGCTGCAACTCACATCCAGCCCTTTCTTTTTTGCCGCACCGATCAGGCGAACAGCCGCTCCTGTGGAGATGGTAGGAATATGTAGTTTTCCACCTGTATATTCCAAAATAGAAAGGTCGCGTGCTACCCTGAGCGATTCCGCAAGTGCAGGGATGCCCCGTAAACCCAGTTTCAATGAAACTTCTCCTTCGTGCATTTGACCTTTGGGGTTCAGTTGCCCGTCCTGAGGAAAGGAATACACCGGGCTCTGAAAATTCTGAGTATAAAGTAGGGCCAACTTCAGGAGGTTGGGATCATCCAGGCTATTCTTGTAATCGCTAAAGGCCACGGCTCCTGAGAGGTGCATGTCAAACATTTCAGAGAGCGCCTTCCCTTTGGATTCCATGCTCACAGTTCCCATCGGGTACAGGGCTGTACAGTGCCTTTTGGCGGTCTCTTTTAAAAACACAATATCGCCTCCGGTATCCGGGTGGGGTTGTGTATTTGTGTTCAGAACAATTCCCGTAAAACCGCTCCTGCCGGCAACTTCCAGGCCGTTTGCCAGGGTTTCCCGCTCTTCGTAACCCGGTTCTCCAAAACTTACGCTGCTATCAAACCAGCCCGGTGAAACAAACAGATTCTCCCGCTCTACCACTTTCACCTTCTTATCTGCTGAGATTCCTTTTCCGATCGAGGTAATTTGCCCTTTTTCAATGAGAATATCCCTTTGCTGCATATGAAGGGAAGCCTGGGATTCGTCGATGATGGTGGCAGACTTGATCAATAGTTTCATCGCATCGTTTTTTGAAGTATCATTTCGGCCATCAGAAAAAGCACTGCTAAAATAACAAACCATTTCCAAAGGGAAGTGACCCGGGTGGTGTTTTGATACTCGGTAATCAGGCTGGCAGTATCAGAATAGGTGTCAAAATTTGCGGGAATAGCGGGCAGAGTGCCGGCCTGTACACTTTCCAGTCGGGGATAGTTAAAGCTCACATACTGGAGGGTATCCCCCCGATACTCAATATTGTAATTGCCGCTAAGTTCCGGTTCGGGACCGAAATACAAACGCGTTTTTCTTGAAAAGGACTGCTGTAAGGGGATGAAGTCATATTCCGGCGCCTGAAGTTTTAAGATTTCATCCTCCTGCAGGGCTACTTCCAGATCTAAAACAGCATTTTGACCTATCTGAAAATAGAGGTCGGCCCTGGGAAGGCTACCCCGGCCTATAGAGTAGAATGTTGGGACGATAAGGGGGGATTTCCTGAAATTGCTGTTTTCGCCGCTCAGGGGTGCTGCAAAAACGTAGATCCCGTCGCGGCCTGCAAGGAAGGGACTGCCGTCCTGAAAATCTATAATCGGTTGAAAGCCTCCCTGGATTGTGTAGTGCATCCGGGTTTTCGGATATTCAAAATTCCGGATTTCCTTCTCGAATACATCCTTAAAAACGGGATGTTCAAATTGGATTGAAGTAATGAGCGTTTCTGTATCGGAGCGTTCGCCCAACCCACCTCCAAAACTTCTGAGAAGGCCATTAAATGATTGGTTTTGAGCGTTTTCGGAAGGAATCACAATGAGGTTGCCAGCTTGCTCTGCAAAATCCTTAAGCGCAGTGCCCAGGCTGGCTGGAAGGGTTTCCAGTTCGTTCAGTATAATTAAGTGTTGTTGTTCCAGGGTGCTGTAGTCCAGTTCCCTCAGCGTGGATTGTGAAAAAATAAAGGTATCTGAAGTAAAAATTCTCCCCAAATAATCTGCCGAAGCTGCACCGATGCTCAACACTCTGATCTTACCGGGTTTGCTCAGGGATACATAGAGAGTGTTGTCGTAAAACAAATCGGTGTCCGAAACCTGCAGGGTGCCAGCCAGTTCAGTGTCTGCAGGTATGGTGAACCGGGCTTCCAGGCCGTCTCCTGCCCGTGGTCCAACTCCGGTTTTTGCGATCAATATACCTTTGTCATACAGGGAGATGGCGCTATTGTCGAGTTCTGAATCAGAGGTTAAACGAACGACCAGATCAAGGGTTTCCAACCCCGTTTGCCCTATATATGCAGAATCGATCGAAATATTTTTACGGGCCTCCGCTTCCATGGGTATCGCTTTTACCTGGGGCCCATTCCAGTTCTCCCAGGCCTGGGTGTTCCACCCTGTAAAGTCAGAAAAGACCCAGAGTTCCTGTTCGGCAGAATCCACGCCGGAAAACAGGGTCGAGGTTCGCAGTTGGATCTCTTCAGCGGTTAATGTGGTCGGGCTGAACTCGAGGTTGAGTAGTTTTTGCTGCAAATCCCTTGTACGGACCCGGGTAAAACTCTCAGATTGCGTGAGGAAGGAGAAACGCAGGTCTTCGGGGAAATTCTGGAGGATTTCCTGAACCGAATGTTCCAGCAGATTCGAATTCTTCCACCGCGCCTGCATGCTAAATGAGTTATCTAAATAAACAACTATATCCTTCTTATTATCAATAGTTTCAGATGGAATATATGGTTTGCAAAAGGCAATGACAAGGGCGCTGATCAACCCGAGGCGCATAAGGAGCAACAACCATTTTTTCAGCTGGCTGCTTCGGTTGGATTCTGAAAAAATCTTTTGAAGAACCTTGACATTGGTGAAGGGTGTTTTACGGTATCTGCGCAACTGAAGCAGATGAACCAGGATCGGAAGAATCAGAAGCAATAGACCCCAAAGAAGTTCCGGGTACTGTAATTGCATAGGCGGATAACAATTGGTCAAATATAGCCATTTCGTTGGCCACAATACAGTGTTGACGGTATAAAAGACAATTAGAAAACGGAAATTATTTTAAGAATACGCGTTCGTATATCAACAAAAAAAGAAGGCATCTTTTTCTGAGAACTGACAACCCTCGGTCAGGAATTGCCGGATTTCTCCCTGAGACACTTCGTTGGCGACCGTAATCAGGCTTTGTGGGGCTTCCATTTTTCTCAATAAATGAAAATGCGAAAGGCGCACCCCATAGATTGTTTTCCCGATTTTCTTCGGGTTGTCACATAGCCAGTGGAAATGAATTCCCTTATCCACCAGATGACGGGCCAGGTGCTTCCCTTTATAACCGGCACCCCAAAGGACCAGGGGGCGTGAAGCATCGCGATCCAACTTAAGAAAATAATCTATTTTAAGATCGAGGAAATAATTCTCTGCGTAGTGCCCAGAGGTGCGGGATGTGCGTTCCTCGTAGTCCCTCCAATAGTGCAGCAGCCTGGATGACGGCAGGCAGGTCAATCCCCTGGCGTAAAACCGAAAACACAAATCGTAATCCTCGGGATAGCGTTCAGGGGCAAAGGCATCGCAGGCATCGAGATCCATTCGATGTACCATCCAGCAGGGAGAAGGAATTACACATTCTTTATAGATTTCCTTAAAATTGGAACCTTTAAGCGTCAGGTGGTTAAGCCAGCGTTCATAGCGGGCGTACCCGTCAGAAATCCCCCGATTTGAGAAATATTTTACCAACCCGAGTGCAATGTGCCCTGGGCCAGAGGCCTCTAATTGGCCTGCCATTTCCCCAAGCCGTCCCTGAGCCATTCGATCGTCTGAATCCATACGGGTGATCAGCCTTCCACGGCTATGGCCATAGGCCGTTTTCAGAGCAGGTATAATTCCACGGCCCTGATTGGAATACACGCGAATTCGCGAATCACGCGCGCCCCATTTGGATAGTATGGCAAGACTGGAATCGCTCGAATGATCATCGACTGCGATGAGTTCCCAGGTGTCAAAATCCTGGTCGGTGATGGAGGTCAGGCACTCTTCAAGGTAGGCGCTGGTATTCTTAAATGGCATTAAGATGCTTACCTGGGGGATTCCGATCGGGGCTTTTGCGGCCATAAATTCAAGGGCGACGCTCCAGAGCTCGTACAATGGCAGCTTCAGCAAGGGGCCCCATAATTAGATAGCCTTTTCGGGTAGGGTGTACTCCATCTTCTGCGAGATCCTTATCCAAACCCATTTTATCATTGGCCAGTGCGCCAAAGTAATCCAGGTATATCAAGTCTTTCTCATTGGCGTACTTCTGAATCATTGCATTGAGCAAGGGTATTTTTTTATCAGGCTTTTTACTGGGTTTCCAATGGTATCGCTCTGCCGGAAGCACAGAACAAAGTATTGGTTCAATGCCATTGGCCCGGGCCAGTTCGGCCATAGAGGATATATTATCCATAATCTGTTCAAGGCTTATGGGCCCGGTATTCCCGGCAATGTCGTTAGTCCCGGCCAGAATCAACACCACTTTTGGATACAGGTCAATGACGTCCTGTCGGAAGCGAAGGAGCATTTGGGGCGTCGTCTGCCCGCTAATACCCCTGTTGATATAAGGTTTGTCCTTAAAGAATTCGGGTACTTTTCCGCTCCAGCCTATGGTGATGGAATTCCCCATAAAGACCACCCGGTTTTCCCCTGTTTTTGGAGTCCCAAGCGACTTATTGGCTTGTTCGAATGCTTTTAGATTAGCCCAGTCCTGGGCATTTGTGATCTTTGTTTGAAACAGCGATAGCATCAGGAGTATACAAGGCATCAGACAGCGGCTCTTTCTCATATTGGAGAGATATAGTTTTCACCCGGGGATCGATAAAGAGTTGACCGGATATCAGACTCAGACCAGGGCCCTTTCAGTTTTCTTTAGGCGGGGTGATCATAATGTGTGCCCGGTGCGTCCCGGGATTCATAAGCCAGGCGTGCCCAGGGGGAGTTGGCGTGGTCGGAAGACCCGTAGATTCCCCGGTGGCAAAAGGCATATAAAACACATAGCGCACATACGGATCTTCAATTTCCATGGTCTTCGGATTCACCTTGCCTGTAAAAACGCACAATGTAGTTTTGTCGGGTAATGCAAGGGTTCCCGCCCGAACTTCGGCTTCCCGGATTTCAAAAATTTCATCTCCGGTTTTTCCCTCTGCCTTTAATTCGCGCCCCCTTGCCATAAAGGGGTCCAGGTCTTTGTGGTAGGCAGCAGTTGAGAAGTTGTCCCGCTTAGGATCATCGGCCAGGGCGATATAGTCATTTGTGCCCTCCCGAAGTTTGGTAAAGGCCCCTGATGCGTCGTAGCCATAAACGGCAGCCCCTTCCCGATAGTCGGAGGGCACAGCCATAAGGGCGGTTTCGATCTGCCAGGCTGCCGGAGGAATGTCCTGGGCAAATAGCCCTCCGGTTAAAGGCAGGACAAGCAGTAAAAACAGTATTTTTTTCATTTTTAATTAGTATTTGGCGCTTTCGCCTTTTGTGGTGGTTCTCAAAATAAAATTTCGCAGGTCCTCGTTGGCCTGTTTGAGATCTTCGCGTCTGAGGTACATCATGTGTCCGCTCCGGTATCCTTTAAATTCAAACCGATCCTTCATCCGGCCACTGGGATCAACCTGCCACATGGTGTATTTCGCATTAAAATAGGTCGTTGCCCCATCGTAATACCCGGATTGAATCAGGACATTCAGATAGGGGTTCTGAGCCATCGCCTGCCGCAAATTGTCGCGGGTATCGTCATTCTCATTGTTCCAGGGCCTGACAGGGCCGAACATATTGTATTTAATGTCTGTTTTAAACTTCAGCTCCTCCTGCAGGTAATAATTGATGGCTGGAGTAAAACTGTGGAGCCAGGAAGTGAGCTCGGAATTATAGTCCGGCCTGTTCCCCGTAAGCGATTTGTCCATTCCGAGGTATCGACTGTCCAGTCTCCCGATCGTATACCCGCTGCGATCCCTCAACAGTGCTTTCCAGAAATACGAGGTGGGAACATCAAGGTTATGCTGGAGGATTTCTTTTTTGGAAAGTCCCGAATAATAGGACATTTTCTCGGCGACGGCCTCCCGCTCAGCGTCTGGGATAAAACCGCCTTTGGCAATCGCAGGGATAAGGGTGTCAATCGTAAATTCTTCGGATTCAGGCAGGATTTCCAACAGGTCTTTCTGTTGAAGGGCAGGGGGGAGGGCCTTCTGATACCAGGCCGCTGCGGTATAGTAGGGCAGGTTCATTGCACTGCTTACAGGCCCGCCTACCCGGATTACTTTATAATCTGCAGGGGAAACCATGATTACCCCGTTCAGGTACATCCATTGCTGATTCTGAAGTGCCAGGGATAATCCCATGACCCGGGTACCACCATAGCTTTCACCTATGATATATTTTGGGGAGTTCCATCGGTTGTGCCGGGTGACAAAGGTGTTCAGCCATTCCGCCAGGTATTTTACATCTGCATTAATTCCAAAGAATTTCTCCCGGTCGACCTCTTTCCCCGTTTCGGGAATGGTACGGGAATACCCTGTATTCGCAGGGTTTACATAGACAATATCGGTAACATCCAGCACGGAGAATGGATTCTCTTTTACGCCATAGGGCTGAATCGGGTAACCTTCATCGTCGATCCGGAGCACCCTTGGGCCGGTATAGGCGAGGTGCATCCAGACAGATCCCGAGCCGGGCCCACCGTTAAACGAAATCAACAAGGGGCGGGCAGCCCGGTCTTTGATGTCATTGCGGGTGTAATACGTATAGTGAAGCGCGGCAGTAGGTTTGCCCATTTCATCCCATACGGGTTGTGTGCCTGTCTCCGCCTTGTAGGAGAATCGCTCTCCATTCACGGTAACGCTGTGTTCGGTTACAACAGTGGTATCTATAGGCAACTTGCGTTCTTGTCCTGTGAGGAATCCGGAATTGAAGATCAGGAATGCCAGGAGCATTCCCCTTAATGTTTTAAGCATGTAGTTAAGGTTTGTTTGCCTTAAAAATAGCATTTTAAAATATATCCTTTCCCTGTCTGTGAAAAATTCAGGTATATAAATAGAATTCCCACCTCCGCTAAATTCCGTAACTTGTTTAAAAAGCAAAAATGAGGGGAATCAGTCGCAGAACATTCGGGAAAACACTTGCAGGAGGTACTGTAGGAGGACTTCTTACAACCGCATTTGCTCCTGGCATGTCGGGCGGAGGCAGCAGTAGTCAAAAGAAGAAACTGGGTATAGCCCTGGTGGGACTGGGCAGTTATAGCACATATCAACTGGCACCTGCCCTACAGGAGACGAAGCACTGTTACCTGGCCGGTGTGGTAACGGGTACCCCCTCTAAAGAAGCGGAATGGCAAAAAAAATACGATATAGACCCTGCCCACATCTATAACTATAATACCTTCGACCGAATTGCGGAAGACGATGCTATTGACATCGTTTATGTTGTTCTCCCGAACAGCATGCACGCTGAATACTCGATCCGGGCGGCACGGGCAGGCAAGCATGTTATTTGTGAGAAACCCATGGCGGTGAGTGTAGCGGAGTGCGATGCGATAATCGAAGCCTGTAATACTGCCGGCGTCAAACTCGGAGTGGGTTATCGACTCCATTCAGAACCGTATACCCAGGAAGTCCAGCGTATGGTTCGGGAAAATTCTATAGGAGACATCCATTTTGTGTCGGCTGATGCAGCCTATTTGATGAGAGGGAATCCGGATCAATGGCGACTGAATAAATCCCTGTCCGGAGGTGGCGCCCTAATGGATATGGGGGTTTATTCCATTCAGAGTTGTATTTACGGATGTGGAAAGAACCCGGTTAGCGTATCGGCCCAGGAATTCAGTACGCGGCCGGAATATTTTAAAAAGACCGATGAAACCATTACCGCTCAATTTGAGTTTCCCGGGAATACGGTAGCCCAAATGATGACTTCCCACAACGCGAATGTCAATCGGCTCTACGCCTTTGGTACGGGGGGGTGGTTTGAACTCAACCCCGCCAATAATTACGGGCCGTTAAGCGGACAAAGCTCAGAGGGTCCGATCTCCTTCCCACACGAAAGTCAGCAAAAGTTGCAAATGGACGATTTTGCCAGACATATCCTTTTTGGAAGTCCGAATCTGGCTCCCGGGGAAATGGGCAGGAGGGATAT
>CAZEQO010000069.1:0-12870 GCA_964514365.1 uncultured Robiginitalea sp.
AAATACTAGAAGAAAGCAACTGATTGCAGATTGTGTTAGGCGCATAGGTTGGTGTTTTAATTGGAGGTTCAAGGTACGATTATAATAGATTTTAAAAAACCGGATCAACGCCATTAAGAACGTGAAAAAACACTGTGTTTTCCTTTGAAAGTATGCATAATGGCGGTTTCAGTCCATAGTGGTTTATGGGTATCTTTAAAACCTGCACTTCATAGTTAAACGAATTAATTGGCCCGGCAGACTCACAAAGCGGGGATTCAAAACGGAAATATATGATCCACGGCTACAAAGCTTCCTTCAGCCCATCGATAAGTTGATCGATTTCTTCGGGACTTGTGTAGTGCATAAAAGACATACGGATGACTCCGGGATCTCCTGGAATCTCCATATCCATAAGGGGCCGGACAGCGTAGAAATCCCCGATGCCGAGCATTATTTTATGGCCAATAAGCGCCTGATATACCTCCTTAATGTCTTTTTCCAAAGGAAGGATAGAAATGATTGGAGCCCGGGAAGTTGGGCGGCCGGGGCCAACCAGTCGGATATCCGAGCGCGAATTGAGGAACTGTAAAAGCGGTTCCATCAGCTGTTCTTCGTGCTGGTGAAAAAGCCGGTTTAAGGCCTTATTGCGCTCAGAAGGTGAGGCTCCGGCCTTAAAATGGTGCTCGTAAACGGCGTCAAAATAATCGATGATTCCTTGGGCCGATGCGATTTGAGCGTGATCTGGTCCGGCAGGAGTAATCATACTTTTGGCGATCCCCTTTTTAAAGAAATGGGATTGGTTTTCCATCTTTCCAATCAGGTTTTTGTCGACATACATCAATCCCAGATGGGGGCCGAATGTTTTATAAAGGGAAAAAAGGTAAATATCGGCCCGTATTTCTTTGAGGTCCGGAAATCCGTGAGGTGCATAACCTACCCCATCAACAACCGAAAGGGCGCCGAGGTCATGCGCGAGATCCGAAATCTCCCGGACCGGATTTACATCCCCAATAACATTTGAGCAGTGGGGATAGGCCACCATTCGGGTCCGATCCGTGAATAACCCTTTGAGGGTATGCGTATCCAGGAGGCCCGTGTCCGGGTGGACATGCCATTCAACCACCTCAATTCCCCTATCCGCAAGCCTCCTCCAGGCTCCTGCGTTGGCCTCGTGATCCTGGCAGGAGACAATGATTTCATCCCCCTCCTGCCACATGGGCCGCATGGCGTTTGCCAGTACATAGACGTTTTGGGTGGTTGACGGCCCAAAATGGACTTCTTCAGGGCTGACATTCAGGTAGGCGGCCATACGGCTGTACGAGGCATCCATCAATTCGCCTGCCCGTTGGGAGGCGGGATAGGGGTAATAGGGCTGCACCTTATTTTTCATGTAGAAATCGGTTAGTCGCCGGACCACCTGTTGGCAGGGATAGGAACCTCCTGCATTTTCAAAAAATGCCCAGCCCTGGAGTGTGGGTTCAGAAAATGCTGGAAACTGGGAACGTACAAAGGGTAAATCTAACTTCATATGGGCTAGTTAAACAGATTGATTTAAACCGTTTCAAGATACAATTAATTGTACGCTTTTGCTGCGTTTTAATTCCCATGTGAAGCAGCCGATAATAAGGAATGACTTAAAAAAAAAGCCCAATCCGCTGAGGATTGGGCTTAATATAGGCGATTGGTTACCCGGTTATGAACCCAGATTGGCCAATTCGCAGATTAATCCAATGAATTCGCTGGGATCTACTCCCTCGAGATCACTGGCTGGAAAAGTTTCTGATTCTCCCCCTCCTGATAGGGTAAAGGTACCGTCCCCGTTGTCACAAATTTCAAGAGTTTGACCCTGGGCAGAACATGAATCACAGTCCCTGGAATCCCCGTCATCATCGCTTGAACAACTGATAAGACCCAAAGATAGGGTCAGCATAAGGCCAATCCCAAACATACATTTCTTAAGCATAATTCCCTGTTTTTAAAAAGGTTATACTGTATAACGAAAATTCCTACAAGATATTTGAAAGGAACCATTAATAACGAGGGAATAAAACAATAAAAAGGACTAATCCCCAATTGCGATGCACTTCCAAGGGCCAGGGCTTTCTTTTAATTGAAGAAATTAAGACAGGGATTTTCTAGATATAGGACTCTGATCTCTTTTGCCGTACATGCGGTAATAGATCCAGGCGGCAATCGCACCTATACACGAGAATACTGCAAGCATCCAAAATACATCCTGATGCCCGGCCTCGCCCGGAGAACGATCGAGCAAGATACCCATGGCCGGGCCTGCAAAAATATCGGGAGTATAACCGACCAGGGATATCAGGCCTACTGCCGTACCGGTAAGGACGAGTGGAATCCTCCCGCGCTCCATCACTGCAAAATAGAGGGAGCGCGCAGCGTACACCCCCGTTGCGACTACTGTGATGGAAATGAAAAATAACAAGGTGGAAGATGCAGAAATGATCCCGCTGGCAAAAAGCAAGGCGCCGAAAAAAGAAATTACGAAACTCACGAGAAGCCAAAAAGTAGTCTGTGTCCGATCTGCCAGTATCCCGATGAGCACCCCAATAAGCGGACGAATAAAAAGCAATACCATCCCAACCTGCGCAGACGCCACCTGATCGTAATCCATCACATCCTGGGCATAGAGGGAAAAGACATCCGTGATCTTGTAACCGACATAGGCACAAAGGATGATGATCATTAAAAGCCAAACCGAGGGCAACCTAAGGACCTGTTTAATCTGAGGGATGGATATCTGCTCGAGAACAATGGCCTTCTCCCGTTTGGGATCCAGCCGCATGAATACCCAAACCAGGACCCCTACAACACTTACTATACCCGATGACACCAGTATGACATACCTGAAGGCATCCCGGTTTTCAGCGAGTGTTGGTTCGGCGATTTGTGTCCCCAGGAATAAAGAAAATACAAAGACCCCCATTGCCCCGAACAGGGCGCCTACCAGGCCGCGTCCCCCGTCCAGAAAACCAAAAGCTTTTCCCTGGGAGGCAGTACCTCCCCAGATCCGGGTCGCCTTGATCATTGGGGCCCAGCATAAAAAAATAGTGGTGAAACCCCAGTACCCATAAAGAATTTGCAAGGTCTGAAACCCTGGGAAAGTGGCATATAGCAGGCCTCCGGCTGCTGTCGTCCATAGGCCGGAGGCAATGAGCTTCCGGGGGGGAAAGCGGTCGGCAAGGGGACCGCCAAAAAGATAGGAAACAACCGCCACAATACCGTAAATCGAGAAACAAAGCCCGAGTTCCGTATTATCAAGCCTGAAGGATTCCAATACAGTGGGCCGAAAAACACGGGCCAATACAAAGGGCAGGATAAAAACGGATTCCCCTGCCAGGATCAGCAGGACCAGGAAATACCAGGGTGCGTTTTTTGTGGTCATTTGGCTATAAGTCTAATCAATGCAGGAATACGCAAAAATTTACTGAAATCCATTCAGATTGATTTTTTGGTGCGGGAAGAATCTAAATGGGCGTATTTCGTGTATTAAAATCCCGGGGTCTACCAGCTGCGCCTTGCATTCTTATTCATTGGGAATCACATTTGAATGAGAACAAGGGCAAAAGTTATGCAAATTAAATTATCTTTAGTTGCAAGCCTTTGAGGAGTTGTATCCAGATGTTCTTTGCCAACCTATCAAAAATTATATTTAAGACTTTTTTTGGATGGTTATAATGCTTAAACATTTCAACTGAGTTTTTTAAACCTTTTACTGGCATATCGAGGTCCCGCGAATCGTGGCCGACAAACTTAACTTTCCGAAAAACCAACCTATGGCCAATAAGATTCCGTTAGATTCGAGGATTTGTATTATAGGTGCCGGGCCTGCCGGGCTTTCTCACGGACATTACCTTAGAAAGGCCGGGTATGATAATATTGAAATTCTGGAGATCAACAGCAAGGTAGGGGGCAAATCCCATTCACTTACTTTTAATAACCGGAGTTTCGATATGGGTGCCAATTACCTTACTCCGGATTATACGCATGTCATGGAAATGGCCCGGGAGGTAGGTGCAGAGATGTACCATGAAAAATCTCCCATCGCGTTTAATCCGGAAACCGGGAAATTCAAGCCTTTGTTGAAAGCCGTAATGGAAGGAACCACCTTCATTGCTTTTGCTAAAAGTGCTATCCGGTATTTCTTTATTCGATGGAAACTCAACAGAGTCCTGCCATTTGCGGGAAATATGGGATTGACCGATAAGGCAGACCTCATGGTCTCCTTTGATCAATGGCTCGATAACCACAACCTGGGCAATCTGAAACGCCTGTTTAGTATTCCAACGACAATGATGGGTTATGGTAAATTGAGCGAAATCCCGGCTCCCTACGTCTTGCGCTATATTGGAGTGGGAACCTTCAGGACAATGCTCATGTTTGGAGCGGGGCTGTCGATATCTTATCCCAAACGATTTGTGGATGGTTTTCAGAGGTTCTGGCAGCGGATATCCTGGAACCTGAATGTTCGCACCAGTGTCGATATTACCAGGGTATCGCGTAAAGATGGTAAGATCACGGTATGGTATAACGAGCACAGACTAAAGGATGATGGCCGAAATGTGGATCCGGTCAAAAAGGAATATGACTACCTCGTGATTTCCTGCCCACTCACTTTCAAGACCCTCGATCCCTTTTTGGATTGGAGGGATAATGAAAAAGAAATGTTCAGTGAAGAAAAAGTAATCCACAGGACCTTCGGAATCACCCTCTTGAACGATATAAATAAAATAAAGCACAAGTGGCGGGTATTCCATATTTTTCCATTGGCAGAGATAAACCAACCCTCCATATTTGCGCACCAGTTTCCTTCGAATCCGGCCTATGAGATCTATACGCCCATGACCAATTTGAAGGAACCTGTAGATCCTGAAGAAATGAAAAGGGTTGTTGCAGACCTGGAGGAAAAGGCTTTTCGCATTATCAGGTCTTTAAAAGGAGACACCAATGCAAAGGAAGTATTGCATTATGATTTATGGAAATACTTTTATCACGTAAGCCTGGAGGATTTTAAGGCAGGTTATTTTGATAATCTTGAGCAGATGCAGGGACAGGACAATACATTTTATAATATGGGCTTGAATTCCTTTGAGTTGATCGAACCGATTACGCGATATTCAAAACATCTGGTTTCACAATATTATGTAGGAAATAGCTCTGAATGACCTTAGAAGGATACAGTAATATTGAGTTGTTGACAGACTCTGGAAGGACCAGGATTTATCGTGCCAAACAAACAGACACAGGTTCTACGCTGTTTCTGAAAACACCCGGTCCTGAAATGCCATATGACCGGGCAAAACTCATTTATGATTCTGAATTCAGGATAGGTGAGCTACTCGATTCGAATTTGCATATTTCCTATCTGGGTTATGAGCATTCCAAAGGAAGGCCTGTACTTTTAATAGAAGATTTTGATGCCGTTGCGCTGGAAGAGATAATTCCTGAGAAGGGATTTGAAATTGACCTGTTTTTCGATTTTGCCATTCAACTGGTACAAGCCCTAGCCCAACTTCATGAAAAGAAGATCATCCATAAAGATATCAGCTCCAGCAATATCGTGGTCAATACCCAGACCGGCGAATTAAAACTTATCGACTTTGGCTCCGCCTCACATTTCATAAAAGAACTGGGAGATAGTAAACAGGTTACCCAGGCAAATTTGGCCTTTATTTCACCCGAGCAAACAGGAAATGTAAACCGGACAGTTACCTATAAAACCGATTTTTACTCTCTTGGAATCACTTTTTTCCACATGCTTACAGGGAGGTTGCCTTTTAGCGGATCGGATTCCAGTGAGTTGATATTTCAGCATATTGCCGCTGAGCCCCCTCATGTTCGTGAGGTTAAACCGTCTGTTTTATCGCAGATTGACCAAATTGTCATTCGGCTGATGAATAAAAACCCGGATGAGCGATATAACAGTGCTTTGGGTTTGTTGAGTGACCTGGAGAAATCCATTGAATTCTGGAAAGAAACAAAGGCCATTCCCTTATTCGACTTATGCCAGAACGATGTTTCAGAGGTTTTTTATATCCCTGAAAAACTCTATGGGCGGGAGAATGAGCTCGCAGATATAAAAAAATACTTAAACAGAGCCTTTGAAGGGCAATTCACGGTTACTTATATTTTAGGAGCATCCGGTATTGGGAAATCAGCTTTTGTTTCCGAGTTGTTTAAGGACATTGTAAAGGAAAAGGGGAATTTTGGTTCGGGAAAATTCGACCAACTGCAACGAAATGTTCCGTATAGTGCTTTAATACAGGCACTAAACCGGGTTATCCAAAATATTCTCATTGAAAGTGAAGAAAGCATTGCCAATTGGAAACGAATACTACATGAAAACCTGGGAAACAATGCGGGGCTTCTGGCAACCGTAATCCCGGATATAGAACTGATTATGGGTGAAATTCAGTCAGTGGAACTCACAGATCCTTCGCTGGCCAGAAATAGATTTGTACTCGCCTTTAAAAATTTGATCAAGAGTTTTTCGCAGAAGCACGCCCCCCTGGTACTTTTCCTGGATGACCTTCAGTGGATAGATGCGGCAACACTTCAGTTGTTTACCGATTACTTTAACAGCATAGAGCCTTTAGAAAAGAATTATACTTTAATCATTGGTGCTTACAGGGATGGTGAAGTGGGAGCAGACCATCCCCTTTCGATAGTTTTACGCGATTTTGAAAATCGGGGTTATCCAAAACGCGAAATCCTTTTGGGCCCTCTCAGGGAAGAAGCCATTAATGAAATGTGCTCAGAAGCACTGGGAAGGGATCCGGAGGAAACCAGGGAGCTGGTCTCCCTGATTTATTCGAAAACCCGTGGGAGTCCCTTTTTCGTCAAACAATTTCTCGAGAATATTTATGACAAGGGGTTTATCTATCTCGATCGTGAAAAACGCAATTGGGCCTGGCATTTTAGTAAGGTTCAGGAAGCGGATTTCACAAATAATGTTGTTGACTTAATTCAGGAAAAGTTATTCCGACTCGAGGAGGAGACAAAAACTGTTTTGAAGATTGCCGCATGCCTGGGTAATCAGTTCCAGGCTTCTGATATTGTTTCTATATCTGATATTGAAGAAAGCCTGGTTAAGGATGCCTTAGGCGTTGCGATGATTGAAGACATTGTTTTCAAACTATTTTCGAATGCCGATGCTGCCTACGGCTTTCAACATGACAGAATACAGAATGCTGCCTATGAACTGATTGACGAAGATCAAAAAGACCTTCTGCATTATAAAATAGGAAGGTATCTTATTGAACGTCTCGATGCTTCAGAACCCAGTGCTGAAAAGCTCTTTGAAGCTCTCTCGCATTTAAACAGGGTGGAATTCCTGGTTGAAGACCCGGGATTGCGGCTGAAATTAGCACAGTATAACCTCAAAGGGGCAACAACCGCTCAACAGTCGAATGCATATCAGGCAGCATTGTCATTGGCCGACAAGGGGATTCAATTTTTGCCCCGGAATCCATGGGCAAGGCAACCCAACCTAATCCGGGACCTTCATCTGATCGGTTCTCAAAGTGCCTATCTTATAGGGGAATACGATAAGATGCATACCCTTGTAGATCATGCACTTAAATACCTTCCTGACCCCGTTCAAAAGGCATTTTTCTATGAAACCGTCGTTTATTCCTATGCCTCGAGAAGGGAGTGGAACAATGCGGTAGAGGAGACCCTGAGGGGGTTATCCCTCCTGGGCTTGCGTTTGCCGCAAAACCCAAAGACGATTCATGTCCTCAAACATCTGGGATCCCTTTTCGCAACTATGGGCCGGAGGAAACCGGAAGACCTGCTCGAACTCCCGGTTATGGATAATCCCCGGGTAGAGGCCATATTCAGGTTGTTTATTTCTGCGGCCTCAGCAGCTTACTTAACCAATCAGAACATGTTTGCGATTTTCTTTACAGAAATGGTAAGGCTATCGGCAAAACATGGTAATGGCAGGCACTCAGCTTTTGCATATGTAGCTTTCGGAGTTTTTTACGGGGGTGCGCTGGGTTTTATTAATTACGGCTATCGCTTCGGTGAACTTGGAAAAAAGGTATTTGAGAAATACCCGTCAGATGAATTGCTCGCCAAGGTTTATTTCAGTCTCTATGCTTTTATTCAAAACTGGAAAGTTGACGTCAAGGAGCTCTACCCTAAGTTATTGGAAGGTTTTCAGGTGGGATCTCAGGTTGGTGAAAAGGAATACGCTGCGTGGTGCCTGAGTATCCGGGCGGGGATGTCCACCCTCTCCGGTGAAAACCTTCAGCAGGTGGAATCAGACTTGGAATCAGCTGTTAAATACAGTAAAAACCTCAAACAAATTGAGATTATTGCCCTGGGGTTTCTCGATTATACGCAATGGTGGCTGGATAAAGGGTCCCCTGAGTTGGATCCCCTGGCAATTGGTTTTGTCGATAAAAAGGCCCCTTTATTCATTGAAGAGAACTTCTGGACGGCACTGGCGGAGCACGATATGATCGTTGGGAGCATGTATTTTTATTTTTTTGAATACCATAAAGCGTGGAAGTCTCTCTCGCGGGGTTGGAAATATCATGAATCTCTGATGGGGCTGTTTTATTATGCCCAATTAGCCTTTTACCGGGCATGGTGCGCTCTTAAATTACAGCAGGAAAATCCCGATTATTTCTCAAAGCGGGAATTGAAAAAAATTATTGCCGATTTCATGAAGTGGGGCGTCCACAGCCCCTCGAATCACGGGCATAAAATACTCATGTTGGAGGCCGAGCAGGCTGTGCTAAAGGGTGATAAACTAGCGGCAATTGAATTGTTCGACAAAGCTATAGATCAGGCGGGTCGTACGGATCATCCAAATGATCAGGGTTTGTTCTGTGAAATGGCTGCCAGACACTACGCGAAATGGGGGAAGGAAACTTTTGGGGAACTATACCTCGACCAGGCCTATAAAGCATATACACGGTGGGGTGCCATTCGGAAAATGAGGTTCCTGGAAGGGCGTTCTCCCAAAGCTGGTAAACGACGGAGTAGTGCTTTGGGAAAACATCGATCCGGTGACAGTACTATTACCGAAGATATTCTTTCTTCACTTGATGTTGAATCCATAATAAAAGCATCCCAGGCGATTTCAGGCGAAACTCAAATAGATAATTTACTGGCCAGATTACTTAAAGTCCTCTCGGAGTCGGCCGGTGCACAACGGGTGGTGATTCTTCTGAAAAAAGACGAAAAATTATGGGTACAGGTCCTGAAAGAGATAGGGACAGAAATGCAAAATATAAATACATCCTTTGAAGAATACGACAGTCTCCCCAAATCCCTTATCAACTATATAGAAAAAACGAAAAAAACTGTAGTACTCCAGGACGCAGATGAGTCTGAACTCTTTTCAAGAGACCCTTATTTTGTAAAGAATAAAGTCAAATCCGTCCTGGGTATTCCGATTATACGGCAGGCCGACCTATCGGGGATTATATATCTCGACAACCATCTGGCAAGCGGTGTATTTACGGACTCCAGGGTAGGTGTTCTGTCGGCTCTGAGTACCCAGACTGCGATCTCACTGGAAAACGCCAACTTCATCAATGGTATGAAGGAACTGAACAAATCGTATAATCGTTTTGTGCCCAAGGAGTTTTTAAGAATGTTGAATCGGGCCAGTGTACTGGACGTAAAGCCAGGGGATCAGAAAATTGAAGAAATGATTATACTCTTCGCTGATATCCGGAATTTTACTTCCTTATGCGAGACCATTCCCGCCAATGAGACCTTTAATTTACTCAACAAATACCTTACTTCTGTAACCCCTGCGATTCACAAGAATGGGGGGTTGATAGATAAATTTATGGGAGATGGTATTATTGCCCTCTTTCCAAATGATGCCGATAAGGCCTTGAGGGCGGCCGTCGAAATGCGGGAGATGCTCAACGAATTTAATACACTCCAGTTATCGGAAGGTGCTACCGAGGTCCTTATTGGTATTGGCATGCATATCGGCAAGGTTATTCTTGGGTCTGTTGGGACTGACGACAGATTGAGTACCACAGTAATCGGTGATCCTGTAAATGTTGCAGCCAGGCTGGAGTCGTTTACAAAAATCAATAAAACAGATATTCAGGTCTCGGGAGAATTGGTCGTCCGGATTAAGGAACCTCAGAAATTTCATTTAAGAGAGGTCGGGTATTTTGATGCCAAGGGAAAATCGAATAAAATCAGACTCTTCGAAGAATACTCTGGCAAACCTCCCGATATTATCGCGAAAATCAATGCCAATAAATCGTCTTTTGAAATGGGAATTGAATATTTCGACAAAGGGGAATATATCCTGGCGCGTAAAGAGTTTGAAACCTATCTGGAGGCCGTCCCCTCTGATGAGGTCGCCCGGTATTTTCTGGAGAAGTCCCTCATATCGGTACTCCATTAATGTGAAACAATACATGCTTTAAAAATGCTTTCTATATGAATATTCCAAACAATTTGCCTTTCGGGCCTACCGAAAATGTATACCTCCAGGGAAACTTTGCACCCATACTCAAGGAGGAGTCTTATTCGGATTTAAAAGTGACAGGGCAAATCCCCGATGAACTCAACGGAGCTGTTTTAATACGAATAGGTCCTAACGCAGCCTTTAAGCCTTTGGATATGAAATATCACCATTGGATTGATGGCACGGGTATGATCAATGCTTTTTACTTCAGGGACGGCAAAGTTTCATACAAAAACAGATTTGTGAACACTTTCAAAATGGAGAATAACCGGAAGGCAAATCGATCCCTTTTTGGAGGTATCAGGAGTTTATCGAAAACGACATTTAAGGGCTGGAACCTTTTAAAAATAAATATATTCAACCTGATGTACCTGGGAATCAGAAAACTCCTGGGGGTGGGTCCTACCGTATCCCAATTTGACAAGATTGCCCCGGCAATGAATGATTCGAACACCAATATCTTATTGCAAAATGGATATGTCCTTTCTTTAGAGGAGGTAGGTAAGCCATACCTGATTAAGTTGGATACTCTGGAAACTCTCGGGGAGTTTGATTATCACGGTGAACTGACCCGAAATAATTCGGCGCACCCCTTAACCGATCCATTCAACAAACACTCCTATACCAATAGCTACAGTCCGATACCTCCTTACATGAAGTACTATGAGATAACACCCGAGGCCAAAATCAGCTATGAGACCGATATGGACGTCCCCTATCCTGCCATGGTGCACGGTTTTGCACTTAGCGAAAAATACTATGTACATTTTCATTTTCCGGCAGTCTATCGGAAAGAGTATTTAGGAACGCGCAAACCGATACGTTGGGAACCTGAGGATAACGATTCTTTTATCGGTATCCTGGAGCGAAATAATCCAAATGCAAAAACAAAGTGGTATAAGATACCCACTTGTTGGGTTTTCCACAACATGAATGCCTATGATGAAGGAGACAAGGTATACATGTTTGTCGCTAAATTCCCAAGGATTCCCATGTTTGGACTGGACACTGAGAATCCAAGCCCTCCTTTTACCGAGCAACCGAATTCCAAATTTGCCAAATGGACCCTGGATCTTAAAACCGGAGTCTTTGAAGAAGAAATTATTAATCCTAACCTGGTCGAATTCCCGATAATGGACTACAGGCATCTGACAAAAAAGCAAAAGCATGGCTGGTATACTTCTCTAATAGGCGATGTTCAGAAATACGGTTTATGGAATACTGTGAACCACTACGATTTCCAAAAAAATAAAGAAGAGCACTTCTACGCGGGCAAAGATCACTATGTTGGAGAAAGCCTCTTCACCCCAAAAAATGAAGATTCCCCGGAAGGAGAAGGTTATGTGATGTGTTTGCGCTACAGCCTAATGAAAAATACAAGTGAGGTGCTCATTCTGGATGCCCAGAATGTCTCGGCCGGGCCCCTGGCAACTATTGAAGTCCCCAGGAGGATCGAGTATGATTTCCACGGGAGTATTATTCGTCATTGGGATTTAGAATCATGACCATAGACAATTTGGCATTTAAAGGCGGAGGAGTCCTCGGGGCTGCCTATGCCGGGGCCATAATGGCGCTCGAGGAAAAAAACAAACTGGATAATGTAAATGCTATTGCCGGCACTTCTGCCGGCTCGCTTGTAGCGTTACTCCTCAGTTTAAAATATTCCGCCACAGAAATTAAAAAGATTGTCTTCGGCACCAATTTTAGGGACTTCAAGGATGGTTGGAATCCTTTGAGGGTACCTACAAAATACGGACTTTATAAAGGGCATAAATTTTTAAGGACCATCAGATCTGTCATTAAAGAAAAGACCGATAATCCCAATCTGACCTATCAGGAGTTACATGAACATGATAAAGGTTTCCGGGATTTAAGGGTATTTGCCACAGATTTAAATACGACCGACGTCAAGGAATTTTCTTACCGTTGCACACCCGAAGTCAATGTAGCGCAAAGTATCCGGGCTTCGATTTCTATACCGCTCTTTTTTAAAGCATGGCAATTCTCCGATAATAAACCTGATGACCATATCTACATTGACGGAGGTATTGTCTATAACTATCCGTTCTCAGTATTTGGCAAAGATTCAAACACCCTTGGATTTTACCTAAGCAACAACGAAAGTACATTGTCCGATTTTGGCTACTATCAGATATTTCTTTATCTGAAATTATTATATAAGGCAGCCCTGGATGCCCAGGAAATTGACTTTACGGAGAATAGTGAGATAGGGGACAGGACGGTGATTATTGATGACTTCGGAATTTCTACCACAGACTTCAAATTGAGTAAATGCCAAAAGGAAAAGCTCTATGAATCGGGTAAAAAGGCCACTTTGGATTACCTGAAGGAGCATTAAAAATCACGGTTGCCGAATAGCTTTTTCTCCATTTAGACCAATGAATGAAACC
>CAZEQO010000069.1:12880-13926 GCA_964514365.1 uncultured Robiginitalea sp.
TCTTTTCGAAAGGTTTGACGGAAACGAACAAACAGGCGTATCCCCAGTCGTGCGAAGAGGATAATCGCAATCAGCGAGATGATATCAACAGCTTCCAAAAGAACGGAATTATTAAAATGTTACGTGGTACGGCCTGTTATTCCATCTCCGTCAATATCCCTGGATAGGTGCTCTTCCAGGGCCTCGAGGGTCTTTCGGAGCTGGGTTCGGGTGTGCTCCAGTTGCTCTTCGAGTTGCGCTACGCGTTCTTCAAGATTATCAGCCTTTTTTTCTTGTTTGTCCAATTCGTCTTGTTGAAGTAAATCCCAAAAAATTCCCATAGAGTTCTGTTTTAAAAAGTTAGGTATGTCGAAGTTTTGTAAACACAGGTCAGGCAAGGCTTTTACCTGCGGTTAATGGGTGTTTCCGACCGGAGGATTGACAGGAGGGATTACGGAACAGTCGCCCGGCAGTGTTTTGATCAAGCCCCATCCTATAAGATCTGGAGGCACCATTGAGGCCACTAGCCCGTGAGAGCCCTATGTCAGCACGCGCTTTAAGCCCGCGTTAAATGCCTCTACCTCCTCTATCTTCCCGGTACTAATGCGTGCCCAATCGAGCAGGGGAGGGAAGGGGCGACCAATTTGAACGCCTTCATCCCCCATTTTTCCTATGAGCCTGTCGACAGGCATTCCACTTCTAAAAAACACAAAGTTGGTATGTGATCTGATATAAGGTAAATCTAACTCATCCAGTGTTTTATAGATCATGTTTTTGGCTTCCATATTTTTAGCGACAGAAAATTTATAAAATTCTTCATCCTTTAAAGCTTCCTGAGCGGCGGCAATGGCAAGTACATTCGTATTGGCCATAACGGCTGCTTTTAATCTTTTTGCTATTTCAGGTTTGGCAATTAAATAGCCTACCCGCAATCCAGCGAGGCCATAAGCCTTGGAAAAAGTTTTAGAAACAATAACATTTCTCCCTTTTTTAAATGGTTTAATTTAAATAAGTACTTGTTTAAATCCGCAAAATTCGTTCACCTTGTTTCATGAACCGAATGTGTT
>CAZEQO010000070.1:0-13852 GCA_964514365.1 uncultured Robiginitalea sp.
GGTCGTAGCGGTGCGATGTAGGTAGCTTGCCGTTTTTTTATGCCCTGAAGTCCGATCTTTACGCTTGAAGCCCGACGAAATCGCGGGCTTTTTTTATTACTTTGCAACCATGAAAGCACCTTCAGAAGTCGCACTTATCACAGGAGGCTCCTCGGGCATAGGAAGATGTATCGGTCAGCATTTGAAATCAGCAGGATACACCGTTTACGGTACGGCGCGCAACCCTGGAAAATATAAAGACTTTAAGGATTTTCCCCTTTTGAAACTGGATGTTCAGAAGCCGGAGTCTGTACAGGAGGTAATCGCCGAACTCATTCAAAGGGAAGGGAGAATCGACATACTGATCAACAATGCCGGGGTAGGTATTACCGGTCCGATGGAAGAAATCCCGTATACTGAATCCCTGCACGCTTTTGAGACTAACCTGCACGGTCCCCTGCGCCTCATTAAGGAGGTCCTTCCGCACATGCGCAAACAACATAGTGGATTTATTTTAAATATCACATCCATCGCGGGTTATATGGGGTTGCCCTTTCGCGGAATATATTCTGCAACTAAAGGGGCATTGGAGTTGGTTACAGAGGCCTATCGGATGGAGCTCAGGCAATTTGGGATCCGGATGTGCAGTCTTGCGCCAGGAGACTATGCCACGAACATTACTTCAGGCCGCTACCATTCCCCAATCCGGGAGGATTCACCTTATGGCGAAGACTATGGGAAGAGTCTTGAATTGATCGATCGCCACGTCGGCGAGGCGGAACCCCCGGATGCAGTAGGTCGAAAAGTCTTGCAGATCCTTAAAAAACCCAGGCCTTCAGTCCATTATACCGTAGGCAGCCCGTTACAGCGATTTTCCCTGACCCTTAAGCGATTGCTACCCGACAAAATATATGAGCGTCTCTTGTTAAACCACTATAAGTTGTAATTTTGTGGGCGTGTTTAAATCAGAATTACCTACCTAAAACCTGAAAATCATGAAATTTTTTATAGATACAGCTAATTTGGACCAGATTCGGGAGGCCGAGGAACTCGGGGTACTGGATGGAGTAACTACCAACCCTTCCTTAATGGCTAAAGAGGGTATTACCGGGAAAAATAATATACTCAAGCACTATGTCGATATCTGTACAATTACCCCGGGGGATGTTTCCGCGGAGGTCATTGGGACGACTTTTGATCAAATGGTCAGGGAAGGGGAGGAGCTTGCAGAGTTACACGACCAAATCGTGGTAAAAGTACCTATGATTCGGGATGGGGTCAAAGCCCTTCGATATTTTTCTCAAAAAGGAATCCGAACAAATTGTACATTGATTTTTTCTCCGGGTCAGGCGCTATTAGCTGCAAAAGCCGGAGCGACTTACGTTTCCCCATTTATAGGTCGTCTGGATGATATTTCTTCGGACGGCTTAAGCCTAATCGCAGAGATACGTGAGATTTACGACAACTATGCCTTTGAGACACAAATCCTGGCTGCTTCCGTCCGCCATGCTATGCATATTATTGAGTGTGCCAAGTTAGGAGCAGATGTTATGACCGGGCCGTTATCTTCCATTGAAAGCCTGCTCAAACACCCATTAACCGATATCGGACTAGAGAAGTTTCTGGCGGATTACAAAAAGGGCAATTCCTGACACTTCTTTAGAAGGTTACAAAAGACTCTAGTGCAAATAGGTGTTGCCAAAGTGCTGCAGCTCCTTAGCGCAAGTAATTTCCAGGGTATTTTTTAGAAAGAAGTATTCAGATTCGCAAAGCCGTCGATCACCTTTCCATCTTTGGCTACAATACTCTTGTAGGGATGGTAAACCACCAGGGTATGGGCAAAACTTTCGAAATCCTCTGCCCAATACTGGTTTTCCGGATCGAGGGAATAGGTTGCCAACATAGATTTCCAACGTGGTTTTTCGGTCCGAAGACATATTCCCACGAAACGATAGTCCCGGTATTCCTCATTCAGTGAACGTACTTTTTTAGTAATATTTGCCAGGTGGTGCTGTTGGGGTCCTGACCAGAAATAAAACACAACCGGGCTTTTTCCGGCCAGATCTTTAAGACTTTGTTCACGGCCATCTGAACTTTCTACCATAAGGTCTGGAAGTTGATGGTTCGGACCCAAATTCCGAATGGCCTCACTTAAGGCCTGAATTTCCGCGAGGTGTCGGTTGTTTTCAGAACGATTTAGGAAGTCAGTCATAAAAACTTCCAAATTTTCTTCGGAATCATATTTCAGCAAGTAGTCAAAGGCAACGGTACGGAAAAGATTGTCCCTGAGTTCGTCTGCGGTGACCAGGCTGTCTATAAGCTTGAGCTGATGCTGGTTAAAATGCAGTTGGTTCCCGGCCTCATCTTTGTTCACGGCACAGGCCTTTTTACAACTCATATAGGCCAGGTTTCCGATATGGAATACCATAAAATCGTGATAGGGTTTCAGAAAGGTCAGACTTAAGTCGTCATAGGAGACATCGCTCCTGTAATCATAAAAGTCTTTGGGCAACTCGTGAACTCCATCGGAGTCAGCCATCATTTTCCGGTGCCAGAAAGGATACTTTTCCCTGTAATAATAGTTTTTATAGAGGATGCTTGCCCGGGCTGTATGATAGGCCCCTTCTGTAATCGGAAATTCATTTTTAAGCTCTTCGAGCTCCCTGACCTTGCGGACTTTAAGGGAATCGATTTTGGCGCTAAAGACCTCGGGTTCCATCGGCCCCAGCGTTTCGCGTATCAGGTTCTCTTCACCCTCAGATTCGAGAAAAAAATCGATCAGGAAATTATTGACCGCATCACCTGAACCCGAGAAGACCAGGGATTCATCAAAGGCTACTGTATTGAGGCGAATCTGCATACTATCACCTTGTTCGAGGTATATGTACTGAAACTCAGGCCGGTGAAAAAAGTTATACAAGCCACTCTCAAGTGTATCAATGCGCAGCTCAAAACGATTCTGAGCATCAAGCCGGGCAGAATCGATGGGTTGCTCTCCCTTGTATAAGATCACATAGGGGTCGGTAGGATTTACAATTTCCCCGGAAATGGAAACGGGTTTGTCATCTTGCGATGGCTCCTGACAGCCCCATATTCCGAGAAGCAATAGTAAGAGTAAAAGTCTGATCATATAGTCTTACCGCATAGTTCGCTAACAAAGCTAAAGAAAGCCGGATATGCCTCTTGTTAATAGGGAGTTAAATGTATCATAACAAGGACCGGGCGGGGATTTATTAAGATGGGTTTTAAACGCCATGCCCGTTATATTTTGTGTATTTTTGCAAAAATTTTAAAGAATCCAATATGCTCTCGGTTTCCAATCTTTCTGTACAATTCGGCAAAAGAGTCCTATTTGATGAGGTTGCTGTGACTTTTACCCCCGGCAATTGTTATGGCGTTATCGGTGCTAACGGAGCCGGTAAGTCTACCTTCTTAAAAATTCTTTCCGGCGCTGTAGATCCGACGTCCGGCCAGGTGAACCTCGAACCGGGAAAGCGTATGTCTGTGCTGGAACAGAACCACAACGCCTATGATGAGAACCCCGTTCTGGAAACTGTCATGATGGGCAACAAGCCCTTATTTGCCATCAAAACAGAAATGGATGCCCTCTATGCAGATTACGATGATTCCAATGCCGACCGGATTGGGGAGCTGCAAGTGGCCTTTGAGGAAATGAATGGTTGGAATGCCGAGAGCGATGCAGCAGCTTTGCTTTCGAATCTTGGAATTTCTGAAGACCTGCATTTCAGGCCCATGTCCGATCTGGATTCCAAATTAAAGGTTCGGGTATTACTGGCTCAGGCCCTTTTCGGCAATCCGGATGTATTGGTCATGGATGAACCGACCAATGATCTCGATTATGAAACGATCAGTTGGCTCGAGAATTTCCTGGCGGATTATGAAAACCTGGTGATTGTCGTGTCCCACGACCGTCACTTTCTGGATGCTGTATGTACGCACGTGGCGGATATAGATTTTGGCAAAATCAATATGCACAGCGGGAACTACACCTTCTGGTATGAGAGCAGCCAACTCGCTGCACGGCAAAGGGCTCAGCAAAATCGCAAGGCTGAGGAAAAAGCAAAAGAATTACAGGAGTTTATTCAGCGGTTTAGCGCGAATGTGGCGAAGAGCAAGCAGGCGACATCCCGTAAAAAAATGCTCGCTAAGCTGAGTATTGAAGATATTAAACCTTCGAGTCGGCGGTATCCGGCTATTATTTTCGACCGGGAGCGGGAAGCCGGAGATCAGATTCTAAACGTTCAGGGGCTGGAAGCTCGCAGTGAAGAGGGCGACTGGTTGTTCCGAAAGGGAGAGCTCAACCTCAATCGAGGGGATAAAGTTGCACTCATTTCCCGGGATTCCCGGGCAACGACAGCTTTTTACGAAATCCTTGCAGGAAACAGGAAACCCGAAGGAGGTACGTTTTCCTGGGGGGTTACCACTTCGGTGTCTTACTTGCCGTCTGACAATAGTCAGTTCTTTGAAAATGATAATAATTTAGTAGACTGGTTACGGCAATGGGCCAAAACTCAAGAGGAGAAAGAGGAAGTCCATCTTCGGGGTTTTCTGGGAAAAATGTTATTTAGCGGGGAAGAGGCACTGAAAAAGTGTTCAGTACTTTCCGGAGGGGAAAAAGTGAGATGCATGCTCAGCCGGATGATGTTGCAGCGGGCAAACGTACTGATGTTGGATGAGCCCACGAACCACCTCGACCTGGAGAGTATCACAGCCTTTAACAACTCGTTAAAACAATTTAAAGGGACCGTTATTTTCACCACCCACGACCATCAGTTTGCTCAAACGGTTGCTAACCGGATCGTTGAACTCACGCCCACCCACACCCTGGATCGCTATCTGTCCTTTGACGACTATATGACAGATGCCGCCATAAAACAACAGCGTGAAAAACTATATCAGGTACCCGTGTAAACGTTCATACTGATTTCAGAGGTAAAAACCCTCTCTAAGTTCACGCATTAAAATACTTACTGTTCCAAATGGCTGGATTGAAGTTCTTCCCCATGGCAAATCCGTAGTAAATGACAACAGCCGCAACGGATTTAAAAATAAAGAAGAAGATGATCCAGAACTCTGTATTGCTTCCGGCTTTAGAGAATAAACCGTCAGGTACAACAGTCGTTAATAAGAAACTGGTGAGGACGATCAAAACCATCAGATTGACGATGTTTTTAAAAGGCCAGACGAGTATTTTCCGAAGGGGGTGCAGGTCGTCTCCCCATTTGTGTACCAGATAGAAATACTGATTTCCCATAGGCACGAAAAGCAAGGGGTCATCCTTGTCCGCCAATTTGAAGAGACGGGATGGCGCAACGATTTTCAGGCCTTTGAGCTCTGTCTGATGGTCCTCCTCAATTCGCGTGATTTCTTCTTTAGCTTCTTCCGGAAGTTCAGGTTTAAAATATTTCAAGTCCAGAAACCGGAGCCTGTAATCGATACAAATTTTTCGAATATGGTCCAGGTGGTAGATCCTGGAGGTATCCAGACTGTCAAAATCAAATTGGTTCGGCTCAACCGGTGCCTTCGGGGTAATACCGTCTGCATCAGGTGACGAAAATTCGATGTCTACGCCTTTCAATAAATGTACAAGGGCAACAGGGTCGGGCAAATCCCCCCTTTCGGCGCGGAGCTTCGCCTCGATATTGGTTCTTTCTAGCATTCTTTTTCTTTTAGCAACTGTTCAAAGTTACAGAATGATCTCCAACATGTCAACTAATGATCTCCAGGGATAAATATTAAAATAATGTTAAATTATTAAAGTAGCATAGTAGAGTTGCCGATGAATTCCACAAAAATGGTATTTTGTCGATGAAAATGAACATTTCGTCGATTCACTGCTTAATTCACTGACCTAAGAGCTTGTACATGCGTTTTTCCCCTATACTGCTGCGGTGCGGCTTTATTTTACTTACTTTTTGCCTCCACGCCCAGGAACCAAAGAGTAACTCTCTTGCCGACCAGGGGTATCAGAAGTTCTCTGAGGCCCTAATGCTTTCTCAACTTCAGGAATCGCTCAGGAATGCCGGCGATTTTACTGTATTCGCACCATCAGATGAGGCTTTTCAAAAGCTCGATGAGCACCTTCTTCTATTGCATCCGCGTAACATCAGGAAGTTAAGGACTCTAATATCCTATCATATTGTTGCAGGGGAGTTCACGGCTTCCCGTATCCTGCAAGCTTTATGCCAGGGTGAGGGAGTGGCTGTATTCACTACAATTCAAGGAGGAGAGCTTATTGCAACCATGGAAGGTGTGGATATTGTCCTTACGGATTGCCGTGGCAATAAGTCGCGGATAGTGACGGCAGATACCACTTCTGAGAACCTGGTGCTCCATGAAATTGACAGGGTCATTCTGCCTGGAGCTCCCATACCCTGAGTCTACCGTAATTCGGCTCTCAGTTCCTTTTCAAAGCTCTTCTGCAGCCGTTTCATGGCCGCATCGATCTGCTTATCCGTGAGGGTCTTTTTTGGGTTGCGTAGTGTAAAACTCACGGCATATGACTTTTTACCTGCCGGTAATTTATCTCCCTTATAAACGTCGAATAATTGAATTTCTTTGAGCAGGGACCGTTCTGCTTTAAAGGAGAGATCATACAATTGCCGATAACTCACCTGTTCATCCAACAAAAGTGCAAAGTCCCTCTTAACCTCAGGGAACTTTGAGATTTCCTGGTATTGGAATGTCGCTTTTGACGCCCTGTTGTAGAGAGCACTCCAATTAATATCCGCATATAATACTGGCTGTGATATATCAAATGCCTTCAAAATACCGGGGTTGACCACACCGAAAGAGGCTACAGAAACACCCTGATCACTTAGCTCTAACCCTTCTGAGAACCTGGAGTCGGCTACAGGGGTTTCAAGGCAATTCGCAAAGCCGACACGATCGAGCAATTGGCGGATTATACCCTTTAAATAAAAAAATCCAATCGTTTCCCCGGGACGGGTCCAATGGTCGCGGTTTGTCTGACCAGTAAGTAAAAGTGAAATCCTGGGGTCTTCCACATAATCCTTTTTCCCCTGCCTGTATGTCTTTCCAAATTCGAAAAACCTGAGGTCGGGTTGTTTCCGGTTCAGGTTATGCGCAATGGCTTCGAGCCCTCCAAAAAGCATATCTGTTCTCAAGGCCGATAATTCCCTGCTCAGAGGGTTTAAAAGGGCTACTGCAGGCTTTGATTCCGGTGCCAGGAGCTCCTGGTAAGAAGGATTACTCAGACTATTGGACAGGATCTCATAAAAACCGTTGTGAGAAAGTTGCCTGCCCAGGCTTTCTTCCAGGACATGGGGCTCAAGGGAAGGTGGCGGGGTTATGGATGCATTGAGTTTTTCACTAAAACCCACGTTGTTGTAACCGTATACCCGAAGAATCTCTTCGATGACATCTACTTCACGCTGAACGTCGACGCGATAAAACGGAATAATCAACCCAATGCCCGTTTCAGTGACGCTTCTCACCTGTATATCCAGGGAAGCCAGTATGGATTTGATGGTATCTCTGGGGATTTTATGACCGATTAAGGTGTCAATTTTTTCAAACCTGAGAAATACACTTTGGTTTTCCTTTTTATTGGGATAGAGATCTACGATATCCGAACTAATATTGCCTCCGGTGAGTTCGCGAATCAAGATGGCGGCCCTGACCAGGGCGTATTCAACATTGTTGATGTCGATGCCCCTCTCAAAGCGAAATGATGCATCTGTGCTCAGTCCGTGCCTTTTGGCTGTTTTCCGGATCGATACAGGGTCGAAGTAGGCGCTTTCGAGAAAAATGGACTTGGTATCTTCGGTTACGCCCGTGTTGATCCCTCCGAAGATACCCGCTATGCACATGGGTTTTTCCCCATCACAGATCATGAGGTCTTCAGCGTCCAGTGTGTGTTCCACACCGTCAAGGGTCATGAATTTTCCCCCTGCTTTAGCCTTTTTTACTATAACCCTTCTGTCAAAAATACGGTCTGCATCAAAGGCATGCAGCGGCTGGCCCAATTCGTGGAGCACGTAATTCGTGGCATCCACTACATTGTTGATCGGCTTTAATCCGATGGCTCTTAACCTGTTTTTCAACCAGTCCGGAGAAGGTTGGACAATCAGGTTCGTCAGGCTGATCCCGCAATACCTTGGAGCCAAATTATAATCCTCAACCGAAACGTCTATTCGCAAAGAGCGGTCGTCTATATTAAAGGTACTCACTGAGGGGGTCCGGACCTCGAGGTGGACTTTGCGTTGCCGCAGGCCTGCACGCAGGTCCCTCGCCACACCGTAATGACTCATGGCATCTGCCCGGTTTGGTGTCAGTCCTATCTCAAAGACTTCGTCCTTTTCAATGGGAAAAAGGGTTTCGCAGGGAGTTCCAATGGGGACGCTGGCGTCCAGTACCAGAATGCCGTCATGGCTCTCACCAAGGCCAAGCTCATCTTCGGCACAAATCATACCCTCGCTGACTTCGCCCCTTATTTTCCCCTTCTTAATCTTCCAGGGTTCGCCCTCGGCGTTGTAAAGGGTTGTGCCTACCGTGGCTACCGGCACTTTTTGCCCCACAGCAACATTAGGGGCCCCACACACAATGGAGACTGGCTGGGAATCCCCAATAGCAACCGAGCAGACCTTGAGTCTGTCTGCGTTTGAATGTTTTTCACAGGTCAGTACTTCTCCAACTATGACACCCTCGAGACTTCCATGTACAGATTCGAAAGTATCTACACCTTCAACCTCCAAACCGAGGTCGGTAAGAAGTTCAGCAATATCCGCTGATTTCCAGTCAATTTCAATGAATTGTTTAAGCCAGTTATAGGAGATTTTCATGATGCCCTTTAAGCAGTCAAATATAAGATAATGTGTAAAGAATTCAACACAGAAGAAAGCATAAGTACCGAAAACAAAGAACCCCGGAGCAGGACTCCGGGATTCTCAATCGGATAATTCAAAACAGGGAATTAAATGATGGTGGACTTCCCCAATCCGATATTTTCTTTATTCAGTCCGCGATAGTCCTCTGCATCGGTAATCTGACTCGCGATAAAATGTCCGACATCATCTGTGCCATAGGTGCTTTTGGCCTTGAGGTCAGGGGTTACAATTCCGTCCTTCAGGGAACGGTTTACCGCTTTGATAACAGCATTAGTCTCTTCTTTGAGGCCAAAATGGTCCAGGAGCATAGCCACGGAAAGAATTGCGGCTATGGGGTTGGCAATATTTTTTCCCGCCCCTTCCGGAAAAGATCCGTGGATGGGCTCAAACATGGCGTATTTTTCTCCGACCGAGGCCGAGGGCAACAAGCCTATGGACCCCCCGATTACACTCCCTTCGTCCGAAAGGATATCTCCAAACATATTCTCTGTCAGGATCACATCAAACTGGGAGGGGTTGAGTATAAGCTGCATAGCGGCATTATCCACAAAGAGATAATTCAGGGTTACCTCGGGATAGCTCTTACCGATTTTTGTAACAACACTACGCCATAGCCTGGAAGATTCGAGGACATTCGCCTTGTCGACAAGGGTCAACTTATTTCTGCGGCTTTTTGCAGCCTTAAAGGCAAGGTGGGCAATCCGGCTGATCTCCTCCTCTGAATAGATACAAAGGTCTGAGGCTGTTTTTCCATCCTCACTCCGGTGCTTCTCTCCAAAATATATTCCACCCGTGAGTTCGCGGAAGATCACAAAATCAGTGCCGCTGATGATTTCCTTTCTGAGGGGGGAATTTTTGATCAGGGTTGGAAAGACCTGTACCGGACGAATATTGCTAAAGAGTTCCAGTTCCTTGCGAAGCTTGAGCAGCCCCTGTTCCGGGCGTACTTTGGCCTCCGGGTTGTTGTCGTACTTCGGATCTCCAATAGCTCCAAAGAGAACGGCATCTGAACGCTTGCACAGGGCCAGGGTATCTTCAGGAAGGGGGTTTCCGCCCTGGTCCATGGCGATAGCCCCAACCGGCGCTTCTGCAAAAATAAACTGATGTCCAAAGGCATCCTCCACCGCCTGTAGGCACGATACAGCCTGGGCGATGACTTCCGGTCCGATTCCGTCTCCGGCTAACAATGCAATCTTTAGTTTCATGAAGTTACTTTTTCAATCTCAATGGCCGAGAGTTCCACAATTTGGTGGATATCCTCGTTGACTACTTCTTTTTTCCGATCTGCAAACTTGAGAAATTCCCCGTAAACAGCATCGAGTTGAAGTTTTGTGAGTTCATATCCCAGTTTTTTCGCCCTGTAGGCCAAGGCAGCCCTTCCGCTGCGTGCCGTCAGGACAATAGATGACTCATTCACCCCGACATCTTCCGGGTTGATAATCTCGTAAGTTTCGCGTTTTTTAATCACCCCGTCCTGGTGAATTCCGGAGCTGTGGGCAAACGCATTCGAACCTACAATGGCCTTATTGGGTTGCACCGGCATCCCCATTTTCTGTGAAACCATCTGACTGGTGCTGTAAAGCAACCTGGTGTTGATAGAGGTGTCCAGATCCAGGTAGGGGTGTTGCTTGAGTACCATTACCACTTCTTCAAGAGAGGTATTCCCTGCCCGTTCCCCAATTCCGTTTATGGTGCATTCAATTTGCCGCGCGCCGTGGATTACCCCGGAAATAGAATTGGCCGTGGCCAGTCCCAGGTCGTTATGGCAATGGCAGGATAGAATGGCCTTTTCAATACCCCCAACATGATCCCGAAGGTATTTCATTTTGGCTCCATATTCTTCAGGCAGACAATACCCGGTCGTGTCCGGAATATTCAAAACGGTGGCACCTGCTTTGATAACCGCTTCACATACCTCAGCGAGATAGGCGTTATCTGTTCTTCCGGCATCCTCTGCATAGAACTCGACATCCTCGACAAATCGCTTGGCATAACGCACGGCGGCAACCGCACGTTCCAAAACTTTCTCCCGGGTGGAGTTGAATTTATACCGAATGTGGGAATCCGAAGTGCCTATTCCTGTATGAATTCGCGGCCTTTTCGCCTTTTTTAAAGCCTCTGCGGCAACTTCAATATCTTTTTCAACGGCCCTGGTTAAACCACAGACCGTTGCATTATTGACAATTCGCGCAATTTCGGAAACCGAAGTGAAATCTCCGGGGCTCGAAATCGGAAACCCCGCTTCTATGACATCAACGCCCAATTCATCCAGCCGGGCAGCTATCAGGAGTTTTTGCTCCGTATCCAGTTTACATCCGGGAACCTGCTCTCCGTCCCTCAGGGTGGTGTCAAATATTTGAACCTTCTCTGTACTCATCAGAATTGTGTACTTTTATTCATTATCACGAAAATAAAAGGACCCAATCGAAAGGATTGGGTTTCAGTTTTAGGTTTATGACGTTTAGGAGTAGTTACAAGCAAGTAAAACACACATATACAGATAGATAAAAGGCATTTATTACGATGACAAGTACCCAGAAAGATACGCTTTTTATCCTCATAAAGTCGCTTTCAAAATCGGAAAAACGACAGTTTAAGCTCTATGTTGGCCGTCTTGGGGTCAATGCGGATGCTAAGTTTCTGGCGCTCTTTAACTTGCTGGACAAAATGCGCCACTATGACGAGAAGACGATCCTGGAGAGTCAAATTGTCAAGAAATCCCAGCTCTCCAATCTCAAGGCGCATCTCTATAAACAAATCCTCATCAGCCTTCGCCTGAACCCTGGGAATCAGAATTTTCGCGTCCAATTGCGGGAACAACTCGATTTTGCCACCATACTCTACCATAAAGGTCTTTACAAGCAAAGCCTGAGATTACTCGATAAGGCCAAGAGCATCGCTATAGAAAAAGAAGAAAAAAATATCGCCTACGAAATAGTGGAGCTGGAAAAGGTGATTGAAACCCAATATATCACCCGCAGCCTGCCTGACCGGGCCGGGGAATTGTCGGCACAATCTGCATGGCTGTCCAGAATGAATACCATAACCGGGGAATTCTCTAATTTATCACTGGAGTTATACGGTATGATGCTTAAAATGGGGTATGTGCGCAATGATGAAGACCATCGGCTGGTCGCTGATTTTTTTGATTCGCATTTACCCGATTTCGAGTACCAAACCCTGGGTTTTCGGGAAAAACTATGGTTGTATCAGGCCCATCTGTGGTACAGTTTTTTAACTCAGGACTTTCTCTCCTGTTATAAATACGCCAGTAAATGGGTGGGATTGTTTTACGACGCTCCGGATATGATTAGTCTCAATCCGGTCTTCTTCCTCAAGGGCAATAATTATTTGCTCGAATCCCTTTTCTTTGTTAAATACAGTTCACAGTTCCGGGAAACCCTGGAGAAACTGGAACAAGTTATTACCCAGAAAAGTTTTCCCAAAAACGACAACGTAGCCACGCTCTCGTTTCTTTACCTGAATGCCAATCGATTGAACCTCCACTTTATGGAGGGTACTTTTGCTAAAGGGCTTTATCTCACCCGTATAGTTGAATACGGTATTGAAAAGCACCGCGATCAACTGGACCGTCACCACGTCATGCTTTTTTATTACAAGTTGGCTTCCCTGTATTTTGGAGTAGGGGATAATAAAGCGTGTATCCGATATTTAAATAAAATAATCAACGGCAAGAATCTGAAAGTACGGGAAGATTTAATGTGTTTTGCCCGTGTGCTTTCCCTTGTGGCCCATTATGAAGCGGGGATGGATTATCATCTGGAGGTGCAGTTGAAAAGCACCTATAAGTTCCTTCTAAAAATGAATGAGCTTCACGCTGTACAAAGAGAAATGATCAAATTTCTGCGAAAGATGGGATCCATTTATCCACACGAGCTCAAAACGGCTTTCCGGGATCTCTATGACCGATTAAAGGTCTACGAGGACCATCCTTACGAAAAACGCGCCTTTCTTTATCTCGATATCCTGTCCTGGCTGGAGAGCCATTTAGAAGGCCGGCCGGTGGCAGATATCATTCGGGAAAAGGCGCTGAAGGTCAATCGATAACTACTTTTATTTATTGCACAGGTTCTTCGCAGGCTGCCCAGAGCACATCCTCAGGAGGTGGTGCGCTAATCTTAACAGGTGTTTTCTTTACCGGATGGATAAACTCGAGTTGGCGGGCGTGCAGGTGGATACTTCCATCGGGGTTCGATCTTGGGTATCCGTACTTGAGATCCCCTTTGATAGGACATCCAAGGGCCGCCAGTTGTGCGCGAATTTGATGATGCCTTCCCGTTTCAAGATTAATTTCCAGTAAGGCATACCGATCGAGCTGTTTCGCCAAATGATAGCTCAGTACCGCACGTTTCCCGGCCGGTGTTTCTTTGTCATGGGCATAGGATTTGTTCTGACCCGGATTTCGCTGGAGCCAGTGCGTAAGCGTACCGGAATTCGCTGGGGGTGGATTTTTTATTAGTGCCCAGTAGGTTTTTTCCACCTCCTTGGATTTAAAAAGGGCATTCATACGGGAAAGGGCTTTCGAAGTGCGGGCAAAAACCACGATTCCCGAAGTAGGCCGGTCCAGGCGGTGAATGACTCCTAAAAAGACTTCGCCCGGTTTGTTATACTTCTTCTTGATGTAGGCCTTAACGACCTCACTCAATGGGGTGTCTCCGGTCTTGTAAGGTTTGACTGGCATTTTAGGTCGGATTTTTCGAAAATTAAGCGCAACGTTTCGCTCTATTGATTCGAGGAATTCGAAATGTCCCGTGTCACCCTGGCCCAATGGCAGATGCTGGCGGCCGTGGTCGACCATGGCGGCTTCGCCCGCGCCGCCGAGGCCATCCACAAGAGCCCCTCGACCCTCAACCATGCCGTGCACAAGCTCGAGGAGCAGCTCGGCGTGGACGTGCTGGAGCCGGTGGGGCGTCAGGTCCGGTTGACCGAGGCCGGCGAGATGCTGCTGCGTCGCGCCCGCCAGCTGATCGAGAACGCCGACG
>CAZEQO010000071.1:0-7907 GCA_964514365.1 uncultured Robiginitalea sp.
AAGGCGGCACAAATATAACAAAGCCTGGAAACAAACTCCTATGGTTTTTGCAGAAATAAATTCGGCCAGGATTCTCCGTCTCTTGCTTAGATCATGTGCAAATACTATATAGTTAGCACTATTTTTATATCTTAAGCCTACATTAAACACAAAGAATGAAGCAGTATCATATCGCCGTCCTTGGCCCAATTCCGAGAGATCATATTACCACACATAAAGGTGAGGTTATTGAAAAATACGGTTGCGCCACCCATACAACCATTGGGCTCTCCCGACTTTTGGCAGAGCAAGGCACGGTTTATCCTGTTTCCCATGTTCGAAAGTCCGATCGGGAGGCCGTAGAAGCGGTGTTTACCCCCTACTCCAATGTAAATACGAGCTACATCAGGGATAAAGCGGACCAGGGAGATGTCATCCGTCTCAAATTTCTCGATCAGAATAACCGAAAGGAAACCCAAACCGGTTTTATGAACCCAATAATCGATGAAGATATTGAGGACCTTCTCCATGCGGATGTTTTTGTTTGTGTGCCCATTACCGATTACGAAGTACCCCTGGAGACCTTGAAATACATCAAAAAGAACAGCGAGGGCATTGTTATTTTTGATGCCCATGGGCCGACCAATACAGTAGATGTGCTCGGGGAACGACATATGCGTTTTTGGATTGAACGCGACCTCTGGCTGCCGTATATCGATGTCCTGAAGATGAATCTGGAGGAATCCCGGTGTTGCTGGTTCGAAAAGGAATACGATATGTCCGAATTAAAACCCCTGCATGATATACAGACAGATCATTTGGACGATATGGCCCGGCACGTCTTGGATAAAGGGGTGAAAGCATTAATAGTCACCCTGGATTCCGGAGGCAGCGCGGTCTATTTCAAGGAAGGAAACGAGGTGTGTAAAGAAATCGTTCCCTCCGTGCCCGTCAAGGATGTTGTCGATACTACGGGTTGCGGAGACTCCTTTGCCGGAGGCCTTGGTTTTGGTCTTTTGGAAAACACCACTAATTACATCGGAGCCGCAAGGTATGCCAATGCCCTCGGAGCGCAGAGGACACAGGGCCGGACTTTTGAGGTCTTCAAATCCCTGGAGGAGACCCTGGATATGATCCGGGATACTTATGGCGCAAATTAGTAGTGTTTAAGAGATATTCCTGAAGTCATTCCCATTGACGGCAGCAGCTTTTCTTGTTTATATTTTGCCTATTTTTGCGAGGCTAATTTGATGAACCGATGAAGAAATTATGTCTTGCGGTCGCAGCACTCGTGCTCTCCTGCAACGGGTCCCAGAAAACCATTACGGAAAATACGGCTCTGGCACCTGTTAAACCCAATGTATCCAACCTGGCATCCTCCATATCTGAAGAAGAATTAAGGGAACATCTCTTTACATATGCTTCAGATGATTTTGAGGGTCGTGAGACCGGGAAAGAAGGTCAAAAAAAGGCAGTTGCCTACATCCAAAAAGCCTATAAAGACCTTGGAATCCCCGGGGCCTTGAAAGACGGAACATATTTTCAAAAGGTCCCCCTGGAGATGGCCAAATTACCTACAGGCACTATGACTATCGGAGATCAGGTCATGGAAAACGGGCAGGGATTCCTGACCTTTACAGGTCTCGAAGGCGAATTCAGTTCCGTTGTTTATGTAGGGTATGGAATTGAAACCGAAAGCTACTCGGACTACAAAGGCATCGACGTTAAGGGAAAACTGGTTATGCTTAAAGCTGGTGAACCTAAAAATGCCGATGGCACCTATTTACTTACCGGAACAAATGAAGCTTCCAAATGGAGTAATATTTCGGAGGCCATGGAAAAACGTACCGAAGTGGCCATGGAAAAGGAGGCCGCAGCAATGATTTATGTTGACGAGGCCAATTTTTCACGCTATAATCGCTACTATGAATATATGAAGGCGAATAATGGTGGCCGTATGGATCTGGTTTCCAATGTGGAAAAACCGGGTATGATTCTCCTGAAAAAAGAACATGCCAAAACGATATTTCCGGATATCGATTCCCAACTTAAACCAAAGGTCCTTCCGGCAAACCTGAAATTTAATATTGAGAGCCAGAATGAAGTAGTGGACTCCGAGAACGTGGTTGCCTTTATAAAAGGTTCAGAATACCCGGACCAGTATGTTGTGATTTCTTCGCACCTGGACCATATTGGTATAAATGCCAAGGGTGAGATCAATAACGGCGCCGATGATGATGGTTCGGGGACCGTGGCCATGCTTGAAATTGCAGAGGCCTTTAAGATTGCCGCCGATGAGGGTATGACCCCAAAAAGATCCGTTGTTTTCCTCCACGTAACCGGGGAGGAAAAAGGACTTCTGGGTTCACGATATTACACGGATGTCGATCCGGTTTTTCCGTTGGACCAGACGGTAGCAAACCTCAATATTGATATGATCGGCAGGATTGACCCCAAAAGGGAAGGAAATCGGAATTACATCTATCTTATCGGTTCGGATAAACTGAGTTCTGAGTTGCATGCGCTCTCGGAAAACATCAATTCGAAATACACAAATATAGAGCTGGATTATTCCTATAATGACGAGAACGATCCGAATCGGTTCTACTACCGTAGTGATCACTACAATTTCGCAAAAAACAATATCCCGATCATTTTCTACTTTAACGGGACGCATGCTGATTATCATCGACCTGGTGATACCCCGGACAAGATCAACTACGATTTACTGAAAAACCGTGCACAACTGGTTTTCCATACCGCATGGGAGATCGCCAATCGGGATACCCGCCTGGTTGTAGACAAAGCAACAAAATAAATTCAGGGATTCATTCCATAAAAAAACCCCCGGCCGATCCGGGGGTTTTTTATTGAAGGGTGGAAGACCGGGTTCGAACCGGCGACCTCTGGAACCACAATCCAGCGCTCTAACCAACTGAGCTACAACCACCATTTAAGGTTATAAAAATCAAAAAGGTGCCCAAAGGGGCTATTGATCCTTCACACCCACCGCCAAAGTGTTCCAAAAGGTTCCGATGGCGGAGGCAAATGTACTTTTTTTTAGGTATTGAATCAAAATAATTCGACCCCTAAATTTAAACTGCGAACCTACCCGGGCAGCTTTACTATCGGGGTGTTTCGCAAACTACATCGCGGAATCCACCGGGTTCTTTTTGCGAAAAAAGAATGCCTTATAGACAAAAAAGGGCGTTTCACAACATTCTTTAGCCCGAACCCCTGTCCTGAAATACCTTTAGGATTCATCCTATTGAGAGGTATGTTCAAAATCCGCCTACCGTTGCGGAAACTACGCAGTCAACCATCTATAATTGCCCGGGTACTCATGTGGTGCTTTCTGGGCATAAGTTGTTCTGTGCATTCACAGATTAATAAAAGGCAGGATCTCCAGACCCAAATCCGCCTGATGGAGGGAAGGTCGAGTTTTTCGGTACAGGACACAGCCTACCTGGATCTGATCAACAACTTTGCTGAGGAAATGCGTTACTACGAGACGGATTCCCTGTATAGTTATGCCCTAAAAGCGCTTAAATACAGTAAGGAAGCAAAGTATCTCAAGGGAGAGAGCATCTCCTATATGAATCTTGGAGACTATTATTCAGACCGGGGGGTAACAGATACGGCCCTAACATACTACAACAAAGCTCTGGAACTGGTCAATACAATGAATTCCAGTGATCTCAAACTGAGCCTGCTCAATAGTATTTCCGGAGAGTATGAATATCGCGGTGACCACGCAAAGGCGTTAAATGGATATCTCATTGCCCTGGAAATTGCCTTGGAAGAAGAAGCCCTGTTACAGCAGTCGATTATCAATGAAAACATCGCCAATCTCTATGCAGATCAGAAATACTACGATGAGTCTCTGGAGTATTACAAAAAAGTCAGAAAATTAAACGACTCCCTCGGTGATGAGATTGCCCAGGCAGAAACCATGAGTAATCTGGCTTCCCTCTACGCAGACATGAAGAACCTGGAATATGCCATGTTTAACGTCAACCGGAGCATCGACATTTTTGAGAAGTATCGCATTATGGACTGGCTCGCCTTCGCCTATGAGACCAAGGGTAAAGTCTACCTTAAAAAATACAATTACAACTGGGCCCTGTACTGGTATCGTCAAAGTGAAGTGCTCCACAAGAATCTGGATGATGACAGGGCGCGAATCGACCTGTTTAATGGGATGGCTGAAACCTATATCGGTCTGGAAAACGATAGTCTCGCCACTATTTACGCTGAAGATGCATTCCGGATCAGCAAGAGCATCAACTTCGCCGAAGGGACCAAAAAGTGCTCTAAAACCCTATATGAGATATACCGACGGCAGCAGGACTACGCCACGGCCCTGGCCTATCACGAACTTTTCCAGGAACTCTCGGATACCCTGAGTCGAAATGAAAACAGACAAAGCCTGAGCCTGCTGAAGACTAAAACAGAATATGAACAACAAAAGCAACAGCTCATTCAGGATAACGAAAAAGCACTTGCCTCCCAGAAACGCTTCATTTATGCCGGGGCCGGGCTCTTGTTGTTCTCCCTTTTGATAATCTACCTCGTTTACCGAAGTAAAAAACTACAGCAGCGTCTCACCCGGGAATTGGAAGCAAAACAGGAAATCCTGGAGAAGCGCAAGTCTGAACTACAAACAGACAATGAGACTAAGGTGAAACTATTCTCGGTAATCGGCCATGACCTCCGGGGGCCCGTCGGTGCCTTGAAGGAACTCCTGCAAATATTCAAGGACGGGGAAATCTCGATTAATGAGCTGGCCTCTTACATGCCCAAACTCCGGTCGGACGTAGACCATATCTTCTTCACCTTGAACAACTTGTTATCCTGGGGTTATTCTCAACTCAATGGTGCGGTAACAAGGCCAACCTCTGTACTCCTGGAAAGTATCGCAGCAGAGAATATTAAATTACTCAACGAGATCGCAGAGAATAAAAGCATTAAAATCGTCAGCGAAATCCCGGCAAATACCCAGGTATGGTCGGATCCTCATCAAGTGGACATCGTACTTAGGAACCTTATCAGTAATGCCCTGAAGTTTACCCCGGAAAACGGGATGGTGACCCTGCATGCTGAAGAAAAAGAGAAATACTGGATTATATCGATCCGGGATACCGGCGTTGGTATGGATCGCCTGACACTTCAGAAAATTTTTAAAGAAGAAAATACACATTCCACCTACGGTACCGCCAATGAAAAAGGAACCGGATTGGGCCTCACACTTTGTAAGGAAATGATCCAGAAAAACGGAGGTGAAATCTGGGTAGACAGTTTGCTCAGAAAGGGAAGTACGTTTTATTTTACCCTGCCTAAAGCAGCCGGGGCTTACAGCAAAGCCGTTTAGATCAACTTATCGAGGCCAGAGACCGCAACGGTCCGCTCAACAGTAAAACCCTCTGCATACTCCACCCCTGCCAACCTTCCCAGATCGCGGGAACGATATTCCACGCTTTCGAGGAAATTTGCACTGCTGATGGGCGTTTCAGGCTCTTTACTGTCAGGATCAAAAAACTGGGAATCATAAGCCCGGATAGCTTCCAACTTCTTCCCGATGAAACCACTGACGTCCACTACAAAATCCGGCTTCAGATTCTTCCATTGAATATAGTGATAGACGTTCTTGGGTCTCCAGGGCTCCTGCCAGCGATCATCCCCCTCCAACTGCGTATCGATTTTAATAAGGCCACTGAGAAAACAAGCATCACTCACCAAATCGCTGCCCCGCCCATGATCTATGTGCCGGTCACGAATGGCGTTGCATAGTACGATATCTGGCCTGTATTTTCGTATCTGGCGAATAACGGCCATTTGGTGCTGGGGATCGTTTCTAAAAAACCCATCTCGAAATTCAAGGTTCTCACGCACGGAAATTCCTAAAATCTCGGCAGCCCGGGCCGCTTCACGAGACCGAATCTCTGCAGACCCCCGAGTCCCTAATTCTCCCCGGGTAAGATCCACAATACCCACTTTCTTCCCCTGTGCAATTTCTTTGGCGATAGTAGCACCTGCACCGAGCTCAGCATCATCCGGGTGTGCCCCGAATACGAGGATATCTAATTTTTGAGCCATAAACATTTTGAATTTAAGTAACCGATTCCTTCCGGAGGGTTTTGGATTTCATTAGGGCCTGGGAGAGGTCTGCTTTTAAGTCTTCAAAATCCTCAATTCCCGTTGAAAACCGAATAAGGCCATCCCGTATTCCAGCCTTAAGGCGTTCCTCGGGACTCAACAAGGCATGAGAGGTTTGGGTGGGAGAGAGTAATGTGCTTTCCACGCCTGCCAGGCTCATAGATACTTTTATCCACTGCAAGGAGCGCATAAACGTATGCTGGTCCAGGGATTCAGAGAGCTCAAAAGACAACATCCCACCGAATCCGTGCATTTGGGCTTTGGCGATCTGGTGATCGGGATGGCTTGTGAGTCCGGGATAATAAACTTTTTCAATGTCAGGGTGTTGATCCAGGAAATTTGCGACTTTCAGGGCATTTTCATTCTGGGCACGTACCCGTATGCCCATAGTTTTCAAACTCCGTTCCAGCAGCCAGACCGTATAGTCACTCAGGCTGCCCCCCAGGTTCTTGGCCAGCTGAAAAATACGATCGATATGCTCATGGCTTCCCGCTACCGCCCCTGCACAAATATCCGAATGCCCCCCCATGTATTTGGTCGCACTATGAATCATTATATCGATGCCGAAATCCGCAGGATTCTGGTTGACAGGACTGGCGAAAGTGTTGTCGATTAAAGTTATAAGACCACGTGAACGCGCCAGGGAACCTACAGAATCGAGATCGGTCAGGGTGAGCAGGGGGTTCGAAGGGGTTTCAAGGTACAGGACCCGGGTGTTGGGCTGGATGGCATTTTCAAAAGCTGACCGCTCAGTACTATCAATAAACGTGTACTCTATCCCATATTTTGGGAATTCCTCTACGATAAGGTTGTATGCACCCCCATAAATTTGACGGGGAACGACCAAATGGTCTCCTTTATTTAGAAAAGCCAACAGGGCAGTACTCACAGCGGCCATTCCACTTCCAAAAATCAGGGCTGCCCCGGTATGCTCAAGGGCCGCAATTTTTTGGCAAAGCGCCTCCTGGTTCGGGGTGTTAAAATACCTTGGATATCGCTTTATATCTACGTCCTCATAATCGTAAGACGTACTCATATACAAAGGAGAAATGGCTCCTTTAAAGGTCTTATCCTCCAGTTCGCCGATATGGGTACAGATAGTATTGACCCCTTTTGCCTTCTTTTCCATAAGAAAATATCAAAGGCCTAAAGGTAGTGAATTCATGAAATAGAAATTGCCTTTACCCTTGGTCGCCGAAGATTTTGGTCCTTCAGGGTTCCCTGGGAATACCCAGTGGAGAACCTGAATAGTTTCCCTTCAAACAACGCCCTTTGATTGGCCTACTTAAAGTGAATCCGGTAGCGCCACCAGCTCAAGGCACCCAAAAGGAGGACACCCCCAAGGGTATACCAAACAAAAGTAGGGGTAATTACCTGGTCCCCGCTGGCATAACTGTGAAGGCCCACCAGGTAGAAATTCACTCCAAAATAGGTCATCATAATACTTGAAAAGGCGATGACGCTCAGGAAATTAAATGTCCAGGTTCCCCGGAGTCCTGGAACTAAGCGCGTATGAATCACAAAGGCGTATACTAAAATGGAGATCAGCGCCCAGGTCTCTTTCGGATCCCAACCCCAGTAACGTCCCCAACTTTCATTGGCCCATTGTCCGCCGAGGAAGTTTCCGATGGTCAGCATCACAAGCCCAATAGTAAGGGCTAATTCGTTGATTATGGTGAGTTCTTTGAGGTTCAGTTTCATTTTCTCCCGGTTCTTCGTACTGGTCAGCAGAATGAGGAGCAGGCAAACCACCCCCAGGATCATCCCCACGG
>CAZEQO010000071.1:7917-9700 GCA_964514365.1 uncultured Robiginitalea sp.
TACAGTATTTCCTATGAATATTTTGCAGCAAAAATGGATGCCGGGTCAAGCTGGATAGATGATCAGCAGATTTATATCAATTTGGTCAACTGCTGCTTTGAAGTCTTTGGAATAAAATCAGAAGGGTATTCAATTCAATTTTTATTTAAAAAAAAGCCAGCAAATACCGGTGCACTAGGCAAACAGCTTTTCCGGCCGAGCCAAAGCCCCATCCCCATGGTGGCCCAGGAAACGTAGAGAATACTTTCATACGCATCACTCCAGGGGGCATGCCCGGAAATGTACCAGCGAATCCCTAATCCGGCCGTATGCCAGATAAACATCACGATAATGGTCCCTTTGAGCAAATAGGTCGCTATGTCCCATATCCGCCTTTCTTTAAATATCCGGAAGACCAGAACAAAGAACAAAAAGACCCCCACAAGAGCGTAGTACTTGTACAAACGATTATAGATGTCCAGACGATTGTTAATCACCTCAGCCTTCACCCTGTTTTCAGAAGGCAGTACCTCACTTCCATGATTGACCTGATTCTGGTGAAAGGCTTCGAGTAACCGGTCCGGTTCAGAATAATCTCCGCTCTGTGCCGCCTTTTGAAGGGACATGACATAGAAGGGCAGGGAATTGGCAATAAAATTGGAATACAGGGAATCCGGGACCGGAAACCGGGCACTGTTAAACTCCTGGGCCGAAATCCATTTATTGTTCTCATCGTTGAGCAACGGATAGATCCTGAGGATCTCCCCGCCGAGGGCCCGGTTTAAAAGGCTCAGACGGAAATACGCATCTTTGAAATCCTGTTGAAACTTATCCGGGGTATTTGTGGCAAAGGCATCCTGCAGGACGGGATCCAGCTTGTTGCGCCCTGTTTCGTCAAAAAAGTCGAGTAATTTTACATATTGCTGATCTTCAGGAACCCCAATGGTGTTGCGGATACTGTCGTTCTGCCCTTTTTTATCCAGGGCGATAAACTCCGCCACCGTCCAGAGCCTGGGCTGCATCATCATAGAGAGCAGGACCTGGTCCGGAGTAAGCCCGAGATAACTGTCCTTGAAACTCAGTTTGCGGAGGAGTTCAGAGGCGAAGGTATTGACGGGTTTCATTCGACCACCATCATCCTGAATAACCAGATGGCCAAATTTTTCAGCTTCTGCTTCAGGTACAGCTGTAGCCAGGATCAGGGAATCTACCTGCTCCTGGGAGGGCAGTACATTATGATTGTGTTCGTCTTGCGGATTAAGACCTTCCTGCGCCCAGGCCAGGGGGGCGAGTAGCACGAGGATTGCGGTGAGGGCCGCCTTTTTCGATTTGACTTTTTCCAGGGACTGTGCCAGATCCCTGAAGCGTGTTTTTCCAAAGAAAATAATGGACATCAATCCGAAATACAACAAAAAGTATCCGATGTAAGTCACCCATGTTCCCCAGAAATCGTGGTTTACAGAAAGTACGGTTCCCTTTTCATCCGGGTCAAAGCTCGCCTGAAAAAAGCGATACCCCTTATGGTCCAGCACGTGGTTCATAAAAATATCGTAGTCAAATGTCCGCTCATCATTCACCGTTATCTTACTCATAAAAGCAGAGTAGGCCTTTTCCGTACCGGGGTATTTTTCGGCGATAAAATCATTAAGGGTTATGCTGAAGGGCAACTCCCGTATTTTCGACCCATAAGCAGCGCGGAAAGTCAGGTTTCCAATGGTAAAGGGTTCGCTGTACTGCAACCGCCCTTTACTCCCCAGCAGGGCCTTTTGCACCGTCTGTCCCTGAGAAGTTACTTCAATGAGCA
>CAZEQO010000071.1:9710-12508 GCA_964514365.1 uncultured Robiginitalea sp.
TATCACTCCGTTCCCCTTCGGGGACCCGAACGGCCTGGTAACTGCCGCGGACGGGGAGTTCTGGAAGCACAAACTGCAGGTTCCCCAGGGTGTAGAGTGATCGCAAATACAGGGTCTGGGTACTGTCGTTGGTCAGGGTGCCGCTGAACTGGTCTGCCATCCGCATAAAACTCCCTGCGAAAGGAGAGCGAATTTTAAATCCTTCAGGGGTCTCCAATATGTTGATAGCGCCCTCGGTCAACTGGTTGTAGCTGAAAAGGATATTGTGTATACTCTCTACCTTGCCCTCCTGTAAATAGTGCTCATGCCGTCCGCCGTCTCCGGCCTCGACAATTTTAATATATTTCGACCCGGAGTCGTCCGGTACAATCTCCATACGGGCTCCTTCAATAAAACCTGCAAAGGATATTTTTAAGGGAATCGTATCGAAATCGACCTTCCAGGGAAGATTCGACTGAATCGCCTGTTCGGTCACGATCAGGTCGTCCTCTAAAGGAAGGCGTTGCAATTGTCCGTCCTTTTCACCGTCCACCAGCACGGTCAGGTACGTTTTGTCAGAATAAAAGACTTTTTCAGTAGCTCCTTCCCGTATGGGCATCATACCTTCATAACTGATGTAACGGGTTATAAAAGCCCCCACTATGATCAGGATCCAGGAGAGATGAAGCAATAACACCGGCCATTTTTCCCTCCGAAGCAGCCGGTAACGCTTTATGTTTCCGATAAAATTGATCATAAAAAAGACCATAATCACCTCAAACCACCACGCATTGTAAATCCAGATACGAGCCGTAGCTGTACTATACCAACTTTCAATAAACGTCCCAAAGGCCATGGCTATAGCCATAACAAGGAACAAAACAGCCATTAATCGGGTAGAGAAAAGAAGTTTTCCCAGAGTCTTCAACATGTTTTTAGTGTCTAGTGGTCTTCTAAAATAAGCTAAACCGTCACAAAAATAAAACAGGGGGGGCACTACCCCTAATTCCAATTGTTAAAAGGTCATTTTTTTATTAGGTATGTTGACCAAATAAAATGTTTAAAAACAGTTTTGGATGATCCAAAGGATCGCAATTTTAGACAGGGGTATGGGAGATTTATTGTTGCATTTTAAACCCGGGGTCAAAAGGGCTATGATTATATCTTTATTTTTACGTCGTGATTCGCGTTGTTCTTATAGGAAGTGGTAACCTCGCATACCATCTGCACAGGGCTTTATTGGGGGCTAAGGGTGTTTCGCTTGTGGGATTGGTTGCCCGCAGGCCTGAAGCCCTTGCCGACTTTGAGGCTACCCTGCCCAAAAAAATGCTGGGCACCACCCCGGACTCAGCTGATGTGTTCATTCTGGCGGTAGCAGATAGTGCCATAGCTGAGGTTATGAGGCACTACAGGGGGAAAGACGGACTTTTTGTGCATACTTCAGGCGCCATGGGTTTAGAGGTTTTAGAGGGCGCTTCCCGAAAGGGAGTGCTTTATCCGTTGCAAACTTTTTCCAGGCACCGGGCAATTTACTTCGAAAAAGTACCGGTGTGCATTGAAACTGCCCTCGAGTCTGATACTCAGCTCCTAACGGCCCTGGCGCAGGCGCTCAGTTCACAAGTCCTGGAAATACCAACCCCGAAACGCAGGGCCCTCCACCTTGCTGCCGTTTACGTCAATAACTTCTCCAACCACATGATGTACCTGGGAGAGACGATTTGTGCGGAGGCTGGACTTCCAAAAAGCCTTCTCGGTCCTCTGCTCGAGGAAACCTGTACAAAAGCAACAGCGCTTTCAGCCTATTCAGCACAAACGGGCCCTGCCCGCAGGAATGACACAAAAACCCTGCGGGCGCATTTACGTATGCTGATGGGGGAAAAAGAAAAAGAACTCTACACTAAAATCTCTGAATCCATATACCAAACTTATGAGCAGGAACTATAAAGAACTCCTCAAGAATGTCACCACCTTCGTTTTCGATGTGGACGGGGTCTTTACCGACAGTACCATTATGATCACCACAGAGGGTGAGCTCCTCAGGACGATGAATGTCCGGGATGGGTATGCGGTTAAAACCGCCCTGAACCAGGGGTACCGGGTTTGCATTATCAGTGGTGGATCCAATGAGGGGGTACGCCACCGCCTGCAAGCCCTGGGTGTCACAGACATCTACCTGGGGGCTGCCTTTAAAGAGGAGTCCCTGCGGGAATACCTCATGGATTACGAAATACCCGCAGAGGAAATACTTTATATGGGGGATGATATACCCGATATACCTGCTATGCAAATGTCGGGTATGGTCGTTTGTCCACAGGATGCCGTCCCGGAAGTCAAACGAATCTCCCACTATATTTCACATCTCAATGGCGGGAAGGGCTGTGTACGAGACATTATCCAACAGGTACTCAAGGTGCGCGGGCACTGGCATACGCATTTCGATGCAGCAAACGATTAAACCCGCCCATGGAACAGTTTGGATTTCGAAAAATAATACTGGGCTCGGGCTCCCCGAGAAGAAAATTTCTTCTGGAGTCCATGGGTCTGGGCGTTGAAGTAATCCGGTCGGATTTTCAGGAAGTCTACCCCCCAAAGCTGGAACACCATCACATCCCGGATTTCCTGGCCCTGCAGAAAGCGCAGTCTCTCAAAGACTATTTGAAACCGGGTACCCTACTGATAACCGCCGATACCATCGTATGGCACAACGCTAAGGTTATGGAAAAACCTACTGATGCACAGGAGGCCTTCAACACATTACGGGCGCTCTCCGGCGGGCAACATGAAGTCATTACTTCTGTCTGTTTTACCGCTCCCGGGCA
>CAZEQO010000071.1:12582-13693 GCA_964514365.1 uncultured Robiginitalea sp.
TGGATAAAGCGGGTGCCTATGGGATACAGGACTGGATCGGCCTGGTAGGCGTAGAAAGTATTGCAGGCTCTTATACTAATGTCGTAGGCCTTCCTACTGAATTAGTTTACAAAACGTTAAGGGAGCTGGCTGAAAGTAACATTTAAAGTATTTTTGAATAAAATATAACTTTCGAATTTTGAAAAATACGTACTGCTCTCCCATTTTTATTTTGCTCCTGATAACAAGCCTTATTGTTAGCTGTGGAGATTCTCCCACTAACGGTCCTGCAGCCCCGGAAGGGAATTCCGACCTGGAGGCATCCGTAATTCCGGCAAAGCCTTCTGCCTCCCAATCCCTCACTCCTGAATTCAAAGAATACTGGTATGCGGGGGTTGCTGAATTAAACAGCTATGAGTTGGAGCAGGCACGCTACGGGGAACTTCGGGACGGGGAGGCCGTTCTTATTTTCGTAACCGAACCCTTTAATACCGCAAAACAAGTCAAGGCAGATCGGAAAAACCAAAGTACAACTTCAGTGATGAAGCTGAACCGGGTGCGCAAGTTTCTCACCGGGGTGTATCCCTACTCTATTATGAGCAGTATTTTTTATCCTGTATCCGGGGCCTCCCACGCCCTGAAAATTACGACTTCGGTTCAGGAGTGGTGTGGTCATGTATTTGCCCAACTCAATAATCGGGAAACTTTTGAAATCCAGTCAAACAGCTATTTCGAGTCTGAAGCCGACCAGGCCTTCAGCATCGAAAAAAACGTCCTCGAAGATGAACTCTGGACAATGATTCGCACCCAACCCGGGGCCTTGCCGAAAGGGAGCCTGAGCATTGTGCCTTCCCTGGAATACCTGAGGTTGAAGCACAGGGAAATTAAAGCCTACAACGCCGAGGTTACACTCACCAGTGAAGCCGGTATCCGGCAGCTGACAGTGCTGTATCCGGAACTTGACCGAACCCTGAGCATTCAATTCCAGGAAGGGTTTCCCTACCGAATAGAGGGTTGGAGCGAGTCTTATCCTTCCGGGGGCGGTGCAATTACCTCGACAGCCCGGCTGAACAAAACTATTTTGAGCCCGTACTGGCAAAAAATGGGAACTCAGACCTATCCTTACGGGATA
>CAZEQO010000072.1:0-12996 GCA_964514365.1 uncultured Robiginitalea sp.
TTGGATGGACAAAAAAGAGGCCTTTGTGGTATCGGTAAACCAGGGAGAGACCACGATGCAGACCGTGCCTTCAGATCTGGAGTTTTTTAACCCCAAAGGCGGTTCCCGCTCGAAAACCCGTTGGGGTCCACAGCAAGTGGTCCACGACAGCCGGTACACCGAAAGGGAAATCAATCAGCTTCGGAAATATTACGACCGGCTTGCGGACAAACTCCGGGAGGCGGACGCCATTGTGCTCTTCGGACCTGCAGGAAGTAATTCAGACTTCAAAAAGCGATTGGATGAGGAGTATCCTGCTATCAGTGCGCGGGTAAGAGATGTACTGACAGCGGACAGCATGACCTCTAATCAGGTACAGGCCCTGGTCCGGGAGTATTTCGAATCATAATTAGTTATAAGGGTACCGTATTATGGGTGGTAGTCCAAAAATCGTTAAAGCCTCCGGCGAAAAGGTGCCATTTTCAGCCGCGAAACTTAAGAAATCCCTGTTGCACAGTGGAGCCCCGGCTGAGTTGGTCAATACTATTGTCCAAAAGGTAACTGATGAGGTCTATGAAGGCATGCCCACACGCAAAATATACAAGCGTGCTTTTGCCCTCTTGAGGGGCTATCGGGCATCCTGTGCTTCCCGGTACAAATTAAAGCAGGCCATTTATGAGTTGGGTCCCACCGGTTTTCCTTTTGAACGATTCATCAGTGCGGTGCTAAGCCACTCGGGCTTTAAAACAAAAAGCAACCAGCGCTATCGGGGCAAATGTGTCTCCCATGAAATTGATGTGGTGGCCACCAATAGCGAAGGTACCCGGCTTATTGAGTGTAAATATCATTCAGACCCGGGAAAAAAATGCGATGTCAAGGTACCCTTGTATATTCATTCGAGGTTTGGGGATGTACTCCAAAACGGGGAACACCAAATGGGAAATCATTCGAAGTTCAAACCGGGCTGGGTTGTCACCAACACAAGGTTTACCGGGGATGCAGAAGAATATGGGAACTGTGTCGGGCTATATCTTCTGAGTTGGAATTACCCCCCTGAAAACAGTCTGAAAAAGCGAATCGATCGTTCGGGTCTCTATCCGATTACAGTGAGTCCGCTTCTAAGTGCAAAGGAAAAGCAGTTGCTCCTTGAACAGGGGCCCGTGCTCTGCAGGGAAGTCTTGAAAAAGCCGCACCTACTGGATCAGATAGGGATTTCCAAAGCTCGGAAAAATCGGATTCTCAAAGAGTTTGGTCTATTGTGTGCTGTAAATGCAAACCCATGGGTGGTCTGAAAATACATTTCTGGGGCGCTGCCGGGTGCGTAACGGGCTCGAAGTTTTTGCTCGAGACCCCTTCGGATCGTATTCTGGTGGACTGTGGCATGTTTCAGGGTCTTAAAGATATCCGGCAAAGGAATTGGGAACCCTGGCCTGTGGCGCCATCTGGAATCCGGTGCGTGCTCATAACACATGGACACCTCGACCATGTAGGGATGCTTCCGCGCCTGGTACGCGAAGGTTTTAAAGGTCCTATTTACGGAACGACCCCAAGTCTGGAGATAGCCCGGATCGTCCTTGAGGACAGTGCTAAAATTCATGAAGAAGAAGCTGAACGCGCCAGGGCAGAAGGGTATAGCCGTCATGAAGTCCCCCTGCCGTTGTATACCCTTGACGATGTTCGGGCCACACTGGCTCTGTTTGAACCCATACCCAAAGATCATTGGGAATCTGCAGGGGACCAAATAAAATTTCGCTTTCGGTTTAACGGGCATATCCTGGGCGCTTGTTTTATAGAGATCGTTATGGATGGGAGGTATATCGTTTTTTCCGGAGACATAGGCCGGCCGGGAGATCCATTGCTGGCCCCACCAGACAGGCCCGAGCGGGCAGACGTGCTTTTTTTAGAAAGTACGTATGGCAACAAGAACCATCCAATGATCGATATAGAATCGAGTCTGCAGGAACATATCAATGCCTCAATTAACGAATCTGGGACATGCATTATCCCGAGTTTTGCAGTGGAGCGCCTGCAGACCGTTATGTACCTGCTCTGGAAACTGGTCCGTGCCAACAGGATACCCAATTTGCCTATTTATGTAGATAGTCCAATGGGGGAGAATGTTCTCGATCTCTTTGCGCGCTTTCCGCACTGGCATAAACTACCGATGGAAGAGTACAGGCAGATGCGTCGACAAATCAAGGTCATAACGGAATACAAGGATACCTGGAAGGCTATTGATGATCCGAGGCCCAAGGTAGTAGTTGCGGGTAGTGGTATGCTCTCCGGTGGCCGGGTGTTGACCTACCTGAGCCAGTTGCTTGACCGGCCCACTACCCGGATTTTACTGGTAGGGTATCAGGCGGAGGGCACCCGGGGCAGAAATTTACTCGAAGGGGCACACGAACTTAAAATATTTGGAAAATACATCCCTGTGGCGGCAAAAGTGATACAATTGGATAGTTTATCGGCCCATGCGGATCAGGGTGAAATAATAGATTGGCTTGCCGATATTGCACCATCTCCTGAGTACATTTTTCTGGTACATGGAGAACCGACTGCTCAGGATGCCCTGCGCGTAAAACTGGAAACTGAAAAAGGGTGGTTGGCCCGTATTCCCAGGTTAATGGAAGTGTATGAAATAAATACATCCCCTCTCTGACCATGGTTGCCTGAATTGCAATTGAAAAGCCGTAACTTAAAGTCTTAAAAATCCGATACTCATGAATGCTCCTGACGGGACCCCCGGAACTCCTGAAATTATTCAAAGCCGCAAGCGCGCCATAGCTAGGGATTTGCAGTTTATTTTCTTCCTGCTGAATGCGCCCATATATCAAAAACAAAGACCGAACCTGTATGAACGGCTCCGGGAATACAGCACTCAGGCAGGTGCGCTGGAAGCTGAGCTTCACCACCTGGATTCGGGTAAGGGTACGGCTCTTGAGGATTACGAAAGGAAACTGAATACCTGGAAATCAGGCTTGTATGAATTCCTGGAGAGCATGTTATAATCAGCGGCTTAGACTGCAAAAAAACCTGGCCTATGAATACCCAATCACATACTTCTTTTGTTTCTATACTCTTTGCAGCCTTGTTTGCCGTATTGTTTTTGTCATGCGGATCTCTGAAAGAGGAATCCCGATATAAGAATCCGGAAACCGTACTGTTTCACGCAGATAAGGTACTGGTGGTTGGAATGGTCTCAGATTACAATACCAGGCTTCGGTTTGAAACCCGGTTAAAAGATGCTTTTGCCAGGCGGGGCGTGGAGGCTATGCGCAGTGTTGATCTTTTTGATGTAGATTTTACCGCTTCCCAGCGGAACGAAGCTGAATTGGATAAAGTAGAAAAGCAATTACTCGACAAGGATTTCGATGCGATTCTTTTTTCGAAACGCATCAATTCTGAGACGCGGAACCAACTCACTGGTCAGCTGGCGGAGATGGGGAGGTCTTACGAACGATTTCAGGAGGACTATATAATCCATCAGGGGATATATTACGACGAAGATTTCAATTCCCTCCCGGGACGTTATTCTGCGGAGACCTCGCTCTACTGTATTTGCGACGGAAAACAACGTGAATTAATCTGGCGCTCCGACGTTCGCCTGCCCAAAAGAAAGAATTCCGATCGCGTTTTTGATTCCTATGCCGACTGGTTGATTCGAAATCTGGAGGACGAGCAGCTTATAATAGGGGAAGAGCCTTTTTAATGGAACCTACAACAGTGGACTGACAAGTCGGGCGGCTCCTTCTGCCAGGCGGTCTGTCCAGGGACGTTGGCTATATTCCCTGTAATTCAACTCCAGGCTCTTATTGCAATCCCGTTCAAAATATTCCCGGAGTTTCAAGGCGGTTTCCTTCTCATACACCACTGCGTTTACTTCGTAGTTGTGCTGAAAACTTCGGTCGTCTACATTCGCTGTCCCAATAGTACAGATCCGATCGTCCACGGTAATAATCTTACTGTGAAGAAAACCTTCGGGATAAAGAAAGATTCGTACTCCGGAGTGGAGGAATCGCTGGAAATAGGATCGAACACACAAGTTTACGACCATACTGTCCGATTTCGTTGAAAGTAGGAGCCTCACGTCTACACCGCTCAGGGCAGCGGTATGAAGGGCGGTCATCAGGGCGTGGTTGGGGATGATGTACGGATTGGTTATATAGACGTGTTTTCGGGCGCTGTTAATCAGGGTGAAATATAGTTTTTCCATCAGGGAAAAATCATCATTGGGCCCACTGGCCAGGATTTGCATTCGGGTTTTTCCAACAAATCCTGGGGCCGAAGGTGGTTTAACTTGAAGTTGATTTCCACTGACCAGTTCCCAGTCATTGATAAATACCGTATTCAGGTGGTGGGCGGCACTCCCCCGGATCATCAGGTGCATATCGTGCCACATCCCCAGGGTATCATCCCCTTTGAGGTATTTGTCTGAAATATTAATCCCTCCAGTAAATGCTGTTTTTCCGTCCACCACAATGATCTTTCGGTGGTTTCGATAATTGAGGGAGGTTAAAAAGCGCCCGAAACGGTAGGGTAAAAAGTTATAGACCTCGATCCCGGCTTCTCTGAGCTGGGTCAGATAGGCACGACTCAGCGAAAGACTGCCTATACTGTCGTAAATGAGTCTGACTTCAACCCCTTCAGCCTCTTTTTGTGCAAAAAGCTTTAGGAGGCGATCAGCCAGTTCGCCTTCTTCAAAGATGTAGTATTGCACATGTATACTCTCACGGGCTTCTTTGAGGGCTTCAAAAATTCTACTAAAGGTTTGGGATCCGTCCTGAAGGAGTTCTACCTCATTGTCTGATGTAGGGGGGAATCCGGTGTTGCCTTCGATGAGCCGGGAGATCTGGCCCTCTCGTTTACTCAGGGGTTGTAAAAGCGATCCCGTAGTAACCGGATACTCAGGGGCCCGGGGCTTCCGGGAGTACCGCTTTTGCTTCCGGCGGTTGCGACCCAACATCAAATACAACAAAATGCCTCCTACTGGGATGGTGAAGATGGCTAACAGCCAAGCCAATGTCTTCGAGGGTCGGATTCCATTCAGTAGGAGGCTAATGACAATCGCTATTGCGATCAATATATAAACTGCGATTCCTATTACATACCACACCTTATTTTCCGGCTTTTGCCGTCAAGTTACATCAATTTAAAATTAATCGGGATGCTATAGGGAACGCTAACATTTCTGTTTCGTTGTCTTCCGGGTATCATCTGGGGCAAAGAAGCGATAATACGTTCAGCTTCTTTCTCCAGGGAGGGATCCGGGCCACGGCTTTTGATTTTTGCAATTTTACCATCACGTCCGATGACAAACTGTACAAATACACGGCCTTCAATTCCAAGTTCCTCGGCTGTCTTAGGGTACATGAAATTCTTCTGTACGTGTTCCATCATTTTCTGATTGAAACAAGCCCGTTGGTCTGCAGGGGACAGGCCCTCACAACCCGGGAATACAGGTATTTCTTCAATTACGGCAAAGGGAACACTAATGTCCTCTTCTTCTTCGTCCACGTCGATGTCCGAGGCGTCCAGGTTTACACTGGCAATTTCTGTTTCCTGACTTATTTCAGTACTTTCAATAATTGTTTCCTCCACGTCATCCGTGTCTTCGATCACTTCAATCACCTCGGGGGCCGCTGGAGGCGGAGGGGGAGGTGTTGTACGGATCATTTCAGTCTGTGGAACGTCTTCGTCCAAAGACTCTGCGTCTACCAACATGACAATTTCATCCTGAACAGTGTCATAGGTTCGATACTCGAGGGCTCTCCATGTTACAAAGAGCACGATAGCCAGGCCCATTACAAAATAGAGGCCGCTATTGCGATTTAGATCGGCTTTGGGATTCTTTTTAACTCTCATGGCTGTTAAATTTTGGCTGTTAATACTAATTTATACTAACAATTTACTGCCATTCAATGGTTTAAAATATGATATCCATCATATTAGCCATATTTTTTTAAGAATTCCTTAACTAAAGGTCTGAATCAGATACAGGTAAATAGGCATTCCGAGGGTAATGTTAAAGGGAAATGTCAGGGCGAGCGCCATGGGGAGATATAAGCTGGGGTTGGCCTTGGGTACCGCTAAACGCATAGCTGCTGGTACAGCAATATAGGAAGCACTGGCTGCGAGGATCGCAAATAAAAAGCGGTTGCCGGGTTCTGAAATAAACGAAGCGGTAACCACAGCGGTGATACAACCGTTAATAAGCGGGATGACAATAGCAAAGACCAGGGCAAACCATCCTTTTTTTACCAGGGCTGAAATCTCCCCCCCGCTCGTAATTCCCATATCGAGCAGAAATACAGCCAGAAATCCTTTGAATATATCTGTGGTAAAGGGCTTAATCCCTTCGGCCTGGTGGTCGCTGGCCAGAAATCCAATCACAAGGCTCCCCAGGATAAGTAGCACACTACCATTGGTGGTGGCGTGGCGGATCACTTTTGGCAGCGGCATGGCAAAGCCATTCTTCTTATCAAAGATGGCCACCAGGAGTACTCCAATGACAATAGACGGCGCTTCCATAAGGGCCATTACCGCCACCATATGCCCGCCGTAGTTGATTTGTTCGATTTCCAGAAAGGAAATAGCGGTTACAAAAGTTACCGCACTTACCGAACCATAGGCCGCGGCAATGGCTCCTGAGTTCGCCACACTAAAACGTCGCCTCAATATAAAATAGGTATAGAGGGGGACGAAGAGGGCCAGGAAAATACCAAATAAAAGGGACCAGAGTATTTCGGGGTCATACGGGCTGTGGGCTAATTCCTGTCCTCCTTTAAATCCTATGGAAAATAAAAGGTAAAGGGAAATAAACTTGGAGGAATTGGGTGGAATCTCCAGATCACTTTTGAGCTGGACCGCCAATATTCCGAGAAAAAAGAACAGCAGGGCGGGGTTCGTCAGGTTGTCGACGAGTAGGTGTAAATCCATACGGGAATTTCTCGCGTACTGGGTTTAAAGTAAGTGTCAGTCTTTATCTATGGTAATCTCCAAGGTGCCCTTGATGGAAAGGCATTTACCCATTTCCCGGGCCTGGCGGATAAATTTGCGCGCCATGACTTTTTCGGCTTCCAGCTCCGCAATGCGCTGGTCTGCATAAGAGGTGTCTGCACCAAAATGGCCCTCGCACCATCTGAGGCGCTGTAATTTGTGAAAGTTGATCTTCTCATCCAGGAGGGACAGCACGACGTCTGTGGCTTCCATGGGGGTAAAACTCCCTTTGACCAATTGCACCTTTTGGTCTGTGATCGTTTCTTTCATTGCAATGTAGTTATCGTTTTTCATAGTTTGTTAGGTTCCGACTTTAAACGGATCAGGCTTATAAGCCCCCAGATAAAAGAAATAGCCACAAGTTCTGTCATAAAGAGATTATCCAGGCTCCATGACCCCAGCAGCAGGACAGCCAACAGGACAGATCCTGCGATAACTTGCAAGGTTGTTCGGTTCACCACAGTTTTTGATGTAGAACTACTTTGGGTACCCTCCCTATTTTCACGGTCGAAATCTGCAGTATGTTTAAAATTGTACGAAAAGGCCATAAATCTTTCTTTTACCATGCAAAGTTGCAATATGTTTTTTATATATTTTTATTTATATTTATGATGAAAAACATTAATAATATTTATGAACTATACGCTCAACCAGCTCAATATATTTTATAAAATAGCACAGAATCAGAGTATTACGAAGGCTGCAGAAGAATTACATTTAACCCAACCGGCAGTCTCTATCCAGTTAAAAAATTTTCAGGATCAGTTCTCTATTCCCCTGACGGAAGTAGTCGGGCGAAAGCTGTATGTCACCGATTTTGGGAAGGAGATCGCGGAGGCTGCGGAGCAGATCCTGCACCAGGTACAGGCCATCGATTATAAGACCCATGCCTTTGAAGGCCATATTGCCGGCCGCCTGACTATTTCCACGGTCTCTACAGCCAAGTATGTCATGCCGTATTTTTTAACGGGGTTTATGGATGCCAATCCCGGTGTGGATCTGGTGATGGACGTAACCAATAAGGCCAAGGTCATTCGGAGCCTGGAACAGAATGCGGTAGATTTTGCCCTGGTATCGGTGCTGCCGGACCACCTGAAAATAAACCGGGTTGAGTTGATGCAGAACAAACTGTTTCTCGTGGGAGGAACCTCCAGGGTCGGTCCGAAAAAGCGATCCGCAACCCGAATTTTAAAGGAAGAGCCCCTGATATTCAGGGAGTCGGGCTCGGCTACCCGGAATGCCATGGAGTCTTTCCTGGCTTCCAAATCAATACAGAATTCCAAAAGGCTGGAACTGACCAGTAACGAGGCACTGAAGCAAGCGCTGATTGCCGGGCTGGGATATTCGATTATGCCACTCATCGGATTGAAAAATGAATTGAAAAACAAGGATCTGGAAATTATTCCCATGCGCGGACTCCCGGTAATCACCCACTGGAACCTGATTTGGCAAAAGTCCAAAAACCTCTCGCCAACGGCCCTGGCCTTTTTAGAATATCTGGCCGAGCATAAAGATAAAATCATCCAGGAGCACTTCGATTGGTTTGAGAATTACAATTAGACAAAATTGTAGTTTAGGTATAGACTAACATCCCATCTTCAAATGGGGTCCGTGTATTTTTAGTCGGTCCCAACTCAGGGGTGATCTTGAGGATTCTCAGGCAGCAGGTACCTCCTTTAGTTCAGGTACATCCCGGGGCGCGTTAAAGACCCGGGGCAGCGCAAGGGCCTTCCCAGGCCTCCAGGATCTCTTTCAGGGTGTTGATGGTTTTATTCTGAATGCCGAGGGCCAGTTGGGGGCAATCGAGGAAAAAAGGAACCAATTTTTTCCGCTTAAGCCCAAAGATACCCTGGGTAGCCCGTACCCACCGATCCTCCCGGGGGCGGTAAAATAGCGGGAAGCTATCGAGATAGTCGTTATCGTCGTGGACGAATTCCCATTCATATAAAATGAGATCGGGGTTTCTCCAAACAACCTTTAAAAAAATGGGTTTTTGACTTGGATCGGTCTTGTAGTCAAAACGAAAGAAGGAGGCATCCTCCTGTATGGCCACAGACTCAAAATGAAGCTCATTGTAACCGTAGCCCCGAATCTGGTCCGGCCGGTACTTTTTCTTTTGCCATTTCTTTTTAAACCTGACTTTTGCATAGAGTTGCCCGAAGGGTTCAGGATGCCGGTCTTTGACAAAACCTCTCAGGGTATCCCCTTCAAGGGTAATGATGTACCCCTCGTAATACCCCTTTTTTTGGGCGCAAAGTTCACCTGATCCGAGAAGGAACAACAGTATAAATGCGGGAATATAAAATAGTATAGATTGAAACTGCTGCATAGTGGATTGCTTTAGGTACCCATTCGGGCCCAATGCCTGCTATACAAAGAACATACCAGTTCAGCAGTTGTACGCCAAAAGGATTTGATATTCGATGAAACCATGGAGATTGGCGGAATCAAAACCTATTTCCAAAGATAGAGCGCCTGAATTTTAGGGTCTGGTTCCGGGCTGAGTGTAAAAAACACATTGAGTGAGTCTTTGGACCCATAAAGTTCAAAGGATCCCCTCAGCTGATTTCCTGGATTGATTTCCCCTATTTGCAGAATCTCACCGGCCTCTTCTAAAAGGGGCCTGAGTTCCGCAATGCGGGAATTGCGATCCGAATCCAGATAGAAGTTTTCGGCAAATACTTCTGCTTCCAGTTCCTTATCCCAGGTTTTAAACCAATTGACAATCTGACTTTTCCGAAAGTTGAGGATACGCGATACAGGTAGTTTCCTCGGCTTCAGATCGAGTTCCTCAAAAAGGAGTTTTGAAATTTCCTCATAGGGCCATGGAGTCGTATATGTGACGTTACAAAAGGCCATCAGACCGATCCCGAGATCGGGGTAAAACACGTAATTACTACCGAATCCTGGCAGGGCACCTCCATGCGAAATCCTCCGGATTCCCTCGCAGTTTTCAGAGATCCCCAAACCATACCCGTACCCTGAAATCGCAGGACAGGGATTCTCATTCCAGTCTTTGGCATCGGCGTACAGGCGCGAAAACTGCGGCTGTTGCATTTTCCGGAGGGTGCTTCGGCGAACCGGACCTACTTCCGGATCATTTCGGGGTGGCCAGGCGGATAGGTGAAAACTCACGTATTTACTGAAGTCTTCAATAGAGGTAATCAGCCCGCCCATAGCCCCGTAGCTCCCGTCATGTAGCATGGGAGCGAGTGTAAGGCTATCCGGGTTGTATCCGACGACCAGTTTATCTTCAGGTATATCCTTAAATTCCCAATAGGTATCGTTCATCTGCAGCTCAGCAAGTATATTTTTGTCAATATATTCCTGATAGGGCATCCCTGTGATTTTCGTAATAATCAACCCTAAAATGGCGTAACCGGTATTGCTGTATTCAAAGGCGAAGGAGGGAGGGTTGGAAAAACTGGGATTTGCCTTGAGCAGATCCCGCAGCATTTGGTTGGTCTCGTCCAATTGGCGATCCCCCCAGGGATTGTCCTCCGGAAAACCAGCCGTCATAGTCAGCAGATTCTCGATAGTTATATGTGTGGCATCGGAGGTCAGATAGCGCATATCCCGCATTTCGGGAACATATAAATATGCCGGGTCGTCCAGGGAAAGCCTACCATCTTCCACGAGTTTCATAATGCCCATGGCAGTAAAACTCTTGGTCATAGAGGCAATCCTGAATAGGGAAGTGGTGCTGGCGGGGATTTGTTTTTCCAAATTGATAAAGCCCAGTGCAGAATCGATCACCAGCTGACCGTCTACGACGATGCCATAGGCGATACCGGGAATATTTTTCTCAAGGGCATAGGCCTTAAACACCTCATGTAATTTTGGTCCTATTGAGGCGATTTGAGCGGCCCGGTCATCGCTCGGAAAACGAGAGGGTTGAAATTCCGTGACGACCTGAAGGGCAGGGGCTTGGTCATTCGGGGTCTCTGCCTGCTGTTTACAGGCAAAAGGCGTAAGGATCAGTACAAAAAGGAGTATTTTCAGAAAGTGTTTATGTTCGGCCATTGTTTAGTGTATTTTAAATTAAACGCTTTCAGGATGTCCCGGGAAATCTGAAATTTGCCGGGGTATCTATGGAGATGTCCCGGAAGTTTCCTCCCGCGTGAGCGGCCCTTTCCCTTTCCCAACCGGTTATCGGTTAATTCTTGCGGTATAATTTCCATGTTGGATATACCGGGTGATTTTCCCGTTGCCATCCCGCTCAAAGACGAGTGTTTCCCCAAGTTCACCATCTCCCCGGACACGTCGGAAGGTATCCCCTTCGATATGCCTGAATTTGGTCAGGGCCTCGGCGGGTTTCTCGGCAGGTAGTGAGAGCACAACTAAATCGCCGTTCCAGATGCCGATATACTCTTCACTGGACCACGGCTTGGGATCGTAGTACCCGACGTATTGGGATAAGTCCTTTGAAGGCGCCTGCACCTCTGGTTTTGCCCCATTGTCCTTTGCACTCATTTTACTTAAAAGGGCATGCATTCCCATGACGTATTTCATCGGGTTTGTCCCACTTGAATTGATCATGACCGAATAGGCCCTTTTGTTTTTCAGATCCATTTCGAAAGAGGAACGGTACCCGGGACAACTCCCCCCGTGTCCTGCCCAGGTAGTACCATTGGGCCCTTTATAGACCCGGAAACCGAGGCCCCATGTGGTCTTCCAATTCGGATTGGTCCAGTGCACGGACTGCATATACTTCAGGGTGGCGGGCTTCAGGATTTCTGCGGTCCCGGCCTCACGGAGCCGGAATTGCCAGGAAGCGAAATTCCCTAAATCGGTTACATTGGAGGAGAACCCGGCTGCAGGGGTAATCCCATTGGCCTGAAAAAGGGTGACTTTTTCACGTTTCCCATCCCTTCCCAGGGCACTATAACCTATGGCAAGGTCTGATCCGTAAAGGTCTTTCGGCATTTCGGGCCGGGTATTGGAAAGCTGCAGAGGTGTTAAGATTTCTTGCTGAACATAGGTTTCATAGGGAACTCCTGAGACTTCTGAGACAATTTCCCCCAATAAGGTCATCGCCAGGTTGCTGTATTGAAAATAAGTAGAGGACGGATACAGGGATTCCTGTTCGGATAACTTAGCGTCGATCTCTTCTGTGGAGGGAAAGGGGAAGTCCGGACCTGTCCAGTACGGATAGCCGGCTTCCCTTGGCAGGCCTGAAGAATGCGTCAGCAATGTACGGACTGTTATCGGGCCGCTTTCCGGGAATTGTTGTTTCAGGTTGTAGTAGGGGAGGAGGTCACTCAGCTGATCGTCCAACCTTATTTTGCCCTCGTCGTATAACTTCATGATGGCGACCGAAGTAAAGAGTTTTGAAATCGAGCATATGCTGCAAAGGGTGCCCTCGGTGAATGGCTTTTGGGCCTCCGGATTGGCCAGCCCAACACCTCCACGCCACAGGAGTTTTTGATCTTCGACCACACTTGCCGAGATACCGGGAATGTTTTCAAAGTCTTTTTGAGCGTCGAGCCACACCTCGATGAGGGTAAAGGCTTCTTCGTAATTTGTTTCGTCATCCTGAGGGAACGCTGTAAAACAAGTCACCGCGAGGATCAGGGCTAAGGCAAATTTCTTCATAAATACAGATCGTAAAACGGGTTTCCGGGGATTCCGAAAAACTACAGGAAGATACTATTTTTAGGGCAATTGGATTTTCATGGAAAGGAATTTCCTTTTTGGGTTCTCAACTTATTTTGAAGACGGGGAACAAAGTCAATCTTTGGAGAGTACAACTCTTTTCCCATCCCTGGCGCTTTGTTTGGCAGCTTCCAAGATTTCCATAACTATGAGGTTGTTTTCCAGGGAGGACAGGTCAAAAGGTTCGGGAGCGATCTCCCCGTGTATTACAGCCCGGAAATACGAAAAAGGATCGTGATAAGGAGCCGGCCGGGGTTCCAGCTCTAATACCGTTTCCTCAAAGCCGTCATACCCTTCAGCCATCCTGAGGCGGACCTGGTTTTTGTTGTCGGCGCCGCAGCGTTGTCCATCTGGCTCGTGAATCCG
>CAZEQO010000072.1:13006-13447 GCA_964514365.1 uncultured Robiginitalea sp.
CAGTTCCAGGAGGCGTGGATGACTGCATTGGCGTCAGGGTACTCCAGGATGATCAGGGCCTCATCTTCGACCTTCGGATTACTTTCGGGTTGTAACTGTTGGGTAATAGCTGTAACCGCAACAGGTTTCTCCCCGTCCATCAGACGCGTCATCAGGTTGGCACCGTAACATCCGAAATCCATTAGGGCACCTCCGCCATTGCGTACCGGATCGATCAGCCATTCGAGGAATTCCGGATCGACCCCGATTTGCTCCGGGCCCCTGTGCCCATCCCGGATAACCACTTTCCGAACCGCTCCCACTGCCCCGACCATTAAGAAGGCCCGATGTGTGGTGGGATACCAGGTAGTCTCGTAATTGGTCAGTAAATAAATACCGTGCTCCCCGGCCAGACGTGCCATTCGATCCGCATGAGCCTGGGAAACCGCCAGCGGCTTTTCC
>CAZEQO010000073.1:0-11497 GCA_964514365.1 uncultured Robiginitalea sp.
CTGCTGCACTAAAAACTACTGTGATGACCCCACCGATCAGGACGGTCTCCACGGGGCTGAGCCCCAACATAACCTGCCCTATTTTTATGGCTGCCAGGGTCACTGCAGACATGGCCAGGATGTTAAAAATAATCCCCAGGTATACGGCCCGGAAACCTCTCAGGAAATGTGCGGGTTTACCCCCATAGCGCAGATCGTAGAATTCCATATCCGTCGCCACCCCGGAGCGCCGCCAAAGCTTGGCATATACAAAAACTGTCAGGAGCCCGGTGAGCAGGAAAGCCCACCACACCCAGTTTCCGGAGACCCCGTTGACCCGAACGATATCCGTAATCAGATTGGGGGTATCCGTAGAAAAGGTTGTGGCCACCATGGAAAACCCCAGCAGCCACCAGGGCATACTCCTGCCCGATAAAAAGTATTCAGCAGTACTTTTTCCGGATTTGCGGGAAACCCCGATTCCTATTCCAAGTACCAGCGTAAAGAACCCAATGATAAGGGCGTAGTCCAGGGTCGTGAGTTGCATTGTTTAGGTTGGCGTTACCGGCTAAAGATATCATATTTTTAAAATACCTTTAAGCCTGATTCCACATCCCTATGTTTCACTCCCTGTTACAGCCAGAACAGGCTTTGGCCCCCTATGCGATCGCCTTAGCCGGTGCGTTTGTGCTGGGACTGGCCAAGTCGGGACTCAAAGGGAGTGGGATTTTCGCAGTGACCCTGATGGCATTGGCTTTTGGCGCCCGACAGTCCACCGGGCAAATCCTGCCCTTGCTGATGTTCGGGGACCTCTTCGCAGTAATATACTATAACAGGCACGCCCGATGGGATCATTTAAAACGTTTTTTACCCTGGATGATTCTTGGGATTCTGGCGGGTGCCTGGGTAGGACAGGACATGCCGGAGCTCATTTTTAAATGGACTATGGCTGGCATTATCCTCGGAAGTGTGCTGCTTATGGTGTGGTGGGATTTACGCAAATCCAAGCGCGTCCCCCAACACCCGGCTTTTGCAGGATTTATGGGGTTGGCCGCCGGGATTACTACGATGATCGGGAACCTCGCCGGTCCTTTTTCCAACCTCTATTTTCTGGCCATGCGACTTCCCAAGAATGAATTCATAGGAACCGCTGCCTGGTTGTTTTTACTGACCAACTGGCTTAAACTCCCCTTGCACATCTTTGTCTGGGAGACCATAGACCTGCAGGTGATCCGGACAGACCTGTGGTTGCTCCCGGGGGTCGTCCTCGGCCTTTTCGCCGGAGTACGTATCGTCAAATTGATCCGCGAGAGCTTCTACCGGAGACTTATCCTCTTTGTCACCGCCCTGGGCGCTATCCTGTTGCTGTTGCGGTAAGGATTAATGCGGGAGTTTATCCCGAAGAAGGCCGTAGACCCAGGTTCCGGCAATTGCACCTGCTATAACGATAAAAATCGGAAGGTATCCGGCCCCGACAAGGGTAAACATAGGCCCCGGGCAGGCTCCGGCAAGGGCCCATCCCAATCCAAAAATAAACCCGCCAATGAGATAGCGCGGGACGCTCTTGTCTTTGGGTTGAAATTCAATGGGCTCCCCGTAAAAGGATTTTATCTTAAAGCGCTTAATCACCTGTACGATAATAACCCCGAGCACTACTGCCGTCCCGATAATGCCGTACATATGGAAGGCGTCGAACTTAAACATTTCATAAATACGAAACCAACTGGCGGCTTCAGACTTAAACATGGTAATACCGAAAAATATTCCAATAAGAAGGTAAATCAGACTGCGCATCATCCAAAAATTATAGGGTATAAGAAATAAATCATCACCATTCCTCCGGCAAAAAATCCGATAACAGCCAATAATGAGGGCCATTGCAGATTACTCAAACCGGAAATGGCGTGTCCTGAGGTACATCCTCCTGCATACCTGGCACCGAATCCAACCATAAAGCCGCCAAGGGCCAGTAGCAAAATCGTTTTGGGGTTGGTCCAGATACCAGCGCCGAAAAGTTCATCGGGCAGGTACTCGGTCCCGGCGCTCTCAAAGCCCAGGCCCTGCAATTCCGTCACGGTTTTCGGGTTGATATCAACAGCTACATCATTACTTAAATGGTGGGATCCTATATAACCCCCAATGATGGCGCCGAGCACCACAATCAGGTTCCATTTCTGGGTCTTCCAGTCAAACTGGAAAAACTCCGTGTTGTTTCCGGCTCCGCAAATCGTACAAAACGTACGCAGGTTCGAAGACATTCCAAAGTTCTTCCCAACGAGCAAGAGCAGTAGCATAACCGCTGCGATAGCTGCCCCGGATATATACCAGGGCCAGGGTTCCATGATCCAATTCATATAATATATTTTAAAAAGTGTCCAATGCGGGGCAAAGCAAAGGTTTTCATTAGAAACTAAAGGTAACCGGGGTTACACATCTTTACCTTTGAGCATTTTATTCCAGTATAGATAAGGAAGACCGTATTTTTTCAACATCCACAGTCGCCAGTGTTCCCGATACGAATCCGTGATACCCATAAGTTTGAGTTTCGGATCCGGGGTAAAATTGTTGTCGTAATCAAACTCCGCCAGGACCATTTTTCCGTAATCCGTAACAATGGGGCAGGAAGAATAACCGTCATAGGATTTGGTCCCCATGATGTTTCGGGATTTCAAAAGCCGGATATTCTCTACAATCACCGGAACTTGTTTACGAATAGCGGCACCTGTTTTGGCAGCAGGGATCCCCGCCACATCTCCAAGACCAAAAACATTTGGGTACTTGGGGCTCTGAAGGGTATGTTTATCGATATCGAGCCACTTTCCTTCATTGGCCAAAGGAGAATCCTGTACAAACTTGGGGGCCGTGGAGGGCGGGGCGGTGTGCATCATGTCGAAGTGGATACCGGTCAGGGCTCCGTCCTTTTCCATACGCACCTCTTTGTGGTTGTATTCCCGCTCATGGTCCATAAAGGAATACCAGGCAATCCGGTTCGGACCATCCACTTTTTCAAGTTTATACCCAAATCGCAGGTTGATATCTTTGCGATCTACAATCTCAAGTAGCGTTTTCTTAACTTCAGGAACCCCGAAAATGGTTGTCCCCGGAGTGGCGAATACCACATTGGTCGTGTCCCGAATCCCCGTTTTCCGGAAATAGCTTTCAGACAGGTACATAATTTTCTGCGGGGCTCCTCCACATTTTATAGGCGTGGCGGGCTGGGTGAACAGGGCCGTACCTCCCTTGAAGTTTTTAAGGACCTCCCATGTGTGCTCAGGGTCCGTATAGTTACTGCAAACCACATCTTTGTCCATAGCCTCACCCAGGCCCGGCACCAGACTCCAGTCGTAAACCAGGCCGGGGGCCACGACCAAATAATCGTAGGTCAGGTCTCCGCTGGATTGAGTCGTTACGGTGTTGGCTTCAGGTTTAAATCCTGTAGCGCGGTCCTTAATCCACGTAGCGCGTTTCGGCATTACCGATTTCATCGGGCGGGCCGTCTTTTCATAATCAAAGGTACCTGCACCTACCAGGGTCCAGGCGGGTTGATAATAATGGGTGTCTGCCGGTTCAACGATCCCCACTTTCAACGATTTATCTTCCTGAAGGAGTTTTGCAGCTGTCATAATACCGCCGGTTCCTCCACCGATAACCAGGATTTCGAAATGTGATTCCATAATTCTTCGGGTTGTTTAAACAAAAAATAAAGGTATGCATTTCCTCCTCAATTCATTGTAACATTGGTTACACTACCCAAGAATCAGAGGGCCTGTAATCGGTTGTTCTCAGGTGTTGCTCAAAATAGTATCCGGAGAAGGGAGTATTGAAAAAGGAATCGGTTCAAAGGCATTGTAACTCAGGTTACAGAAGATTCTATTAAAATCACTTAAGTTTATCAACTTTACGAAAAATGCACTCGCAAATGAACCGACGAAAATTTGTTCAGAATTCTGGCCTGGGGGCTATGGCTGCCTTACTCGGCGCTGAAATTGTTTTTGGCAATACCCTTCCTAAGGGGTACATACCCCTTGGATTACAGGATCCGGATCCTTTTAAAATGTTCGATAAGAATCCGGAAATGCTGGTGTTAAATGACAAACCGTGGAATATTGAGTCCCTGGCCCATTTACTCGATGACCGGGTTACCCCGAATCGGTCTATGTTTATCCGAAATAACGGGATCATTCCACAGGAAATAGATCCCGCCACCTGGACCCTTACTTTTGACGGGGAATCCGTCCGGGGCAAAAAGAGTTATAGCCTTGCCGATTTGAAATCGCGGTTCTCCCAGCACACCTATCAGTTGACCATTGAATGCGGGGGAAATGGCAGAAGCGAATTTAACCCGCCGGCCAAAGGAAATCAATGGAGCGTTGGGGCGGTGCACTGTGCCGAATGGACCGGCGTTCGCCTGCGGGATGTACTGGAGGATGTGGGCATTACCTCAGATGCCGTATATATCGGGTTTCACGCTGCAGATACGCACTTGAGCGGAGACCCCAAAAAAGAACCTATTTCGAGGGGGTTTCCCATAGCCAAGGCTATGCAGGATGAAACCCTGCTCGCCTTTCAAATGAACGGAAAAGACATTCCCCTGGCTCACGGGTATCCCCTGCGACTGGTCGCCGGAGGGTGGCCGGCCTCCACTTCGGGAAAATGGCTCACGGGGATAAGCGTTCGCGACCAGGTCCACGACGGCCCTAAGATGACCGGGGATTCTTACAGGGTGCCGTGCCTCCCCGTAGCTCCCGGGACCGAGGTGGCCGATGAAGACATGTGCATCATAGAATCCATGCCGGTCAAATCCCTGATCACCTACCCCAAAACGGGGGCGACACTCCCCCAGGGAAAATCACTTTCATTCCGCGGTCACGCCTGGGCGGGAGAGCTCGAAGTGACCCGGATGGAGTACTCTATCGATTTTGGCAGCAACTGGAAGGAATGTACCCTGGAGGCTCCGGCCAATCGCCTGGCATGGCAGCATTTCTCCGGGGAAACCGGGTTTCCTCAGAAAGGGTATTACGAAGTCTGGGTACGGGCTACGGATAGTCGCGGAAATGCGCAGCCCATGGTACTGCCGGGTTGGAATCCCAAGGGGTACCTCAATAACGCCTGCCACCGAATCGCCGTAAAAGTCAGCTGATGGAAACCCCTGAGAATTCCTTTGAGCAAAGCGCTCGTGCCATCTCCCGGATGATGGGGCTCATTTTCGTAATGTTCCTGTTCATTGGGGGGTTTCTGGTCTATCTGATGATCGATCCTACCCTGTCCGCCTTTCAATCTGAACCGGAGGAAACCCTTATTGCGGTCGCACCCCAGGAAGAAGATGACTTTGATAAAATTGAAAACGGAATACACCTGCGCACCGGCTTTGTGGAAGGAGAGGGCCTGATGACCGTCGTCAACAATTGCACAAATTGCCATTCCGCCAAACTGGTGACCCAAAACCGCATGGATGCTGATGGGTGGCGCAAGACGATCAAATGGATGCAGGAAACCCAGAACCTCTGGGATTTAGGGAAAAATGAGGATATCATCGTAGACTATCTGGCGACGTATTACGCTCCTGGCAAAAAAGGGCGACGTCAGAACCTCGCTAATATTGAGTGGTATGTTCTGGAGGACTAGCTTTTTGGTTGTATTGATTTTTGTCGGTGCCTGCCGTGGACGGGAAGAAGCTGCTGCACCGGTCTCAATACAGGTTGCGGAAAAGGCAGCGTACGCACATCCCGGGGCTTTAATCGAGGCGGGGGAACTACTCGCCAAATGGGAGCATGAGCATATCCGGATTATCGATTTTCGGGAGCAGGCTGCTTTTGAACAGGAACATATTCCTAATGCCCAACCCATGTGGCGCAGTGATATTGAAGACAAACAACACCATGTGCCAGGGATGATGGCTTCAAAACCGGAAATGGAAAAGCTGCTCTCCGATCTCGGCCTTTCCGCTTCGGATACCCTTATTATTTATGACGATCAGGCAGGGGTGAATGCCGCCCGGCTCTGGTGGGTACTTCAAACTTATGGCTTTAACCAGGCCCGGTTGCTCAATGGAGGCCTGCAAAGCTGGAAGGATGCCAAAGGACCCCTGGGTACTGAATGGGAAACCCTCCCCGCCAATCGCTTTGAATTCCCCCCGGAAGAAGCCCTGCATTTGAGGATTGACAAGGATGAGCTTGTTTCCCTTATGGCAGGCGAAGACTGGACACTCATCGATGCCCGTACGGCTGAGGAATACTCCGGAAAACGAATGAAAAAAGGGGCCCAAAATGCCGGCCACATCCCGGGCAGTGTGCATATTGACTGGGCGGATGCAGTGGACTACCACGGGACAAAAAAATTCCTCCCCCCGGAGAAACTGCAGATAATATACCGGGAGCTTCCCGAGGACAAGGATGCCCCGGTAGTGGTGTATTGCCATTCCGGAGTGCGCTCGGCCCATACAAGTTTTGTTTTAACGCAACTATTAGGATATAACCGGGTCTATAATTACGATGGATCCTGGTTGGAATGGAGTTCCCTGGAAGGAGCTCCGATTGATAAAGACAGTACCACTTTAATTTTACAGTAGCTATGGAAAAATATATTGACGCTTTTGGAAACGCTTTTATGGGCACACTGCAATGGACCTGGAAATCCATTCTTTTTGAAGTGCCCTGGTATACGAATTACTTCTGGGGACTCATTGTGATCTCCCTGGTGGTCTGGATGCTGGAAATCGCCTTTCCGTGGCGGAAGGACCAGTCCATCTTCAGAAAAGACTTTTGGCTGGATGCCTTTTACATGTTTTTCAACTTCTTCATTTTCGCCATTGTAATCAGTGGGGTGTATAAAATGCTGGAGGTCCTTTTTTCCGACCTGGGAATTACGGCCAAAAGCCTTGCCCTGGTCGATATTGGTGCCTGGCCTATGTGGCTGCAACTCCTGGCATTTTTTATCGTCCTGGATTTTGTGCAGTGGTTTACACATATCCTGCTCCACAAATACCGGGTGCTCTGGAATTTTCACAAGGTTCACCACAGTGTAAAGGAAATGGGTTTTGCCGCACATTTGCGCTACCACTGGATGGAAAATGTCCTGTATAAACCGTTAAAGGTTTTTGGGGTGATGATTCTCGGGGGGTTTGAGCCCGAACAGGCCTATATCGTCCATTTTATCGCTATTTCTATCGGCCACCTGAACCACGCGAATATCAAACTGACCTGGGGGCCCCTGAAATATGTCTTCAACAACCCGGTCATGCACCTCTACCACCACGCCTATGTTTTACCAGAGGGTTCTTTTGGCGTGAACTTCGGGATCAGCCTGAGCCTTTGGGACTATATTTTCAAAACAAATTACGTGCCCGAGGACAGCGGCACCATCCAACTGGGTTTCCCAGGGGATGCAGACTTTCCAAAAGACTTTGTACACCAGAACCTCTACGGGTTCTCAAAACCGAAGAAAAAATAGGGGCTTAGCGCTGTTCAGGGGCGCCAAGAATAAAATCAATCGCCATTTGGGCGTGCAGATCCGTCGTGGGAAGGGTGGGAATGTCCGCATCTCCGGCATCCAGCAGCAAGGGCAATTCGGTACAACCGAGAATCACACCGTCGGCACCCCGGGCTTTGAGCAGTTCGATCTGAGATTTAAAAAACTGTCGGGCCTTATCTGTAAACTTTCCCCGGGTAAGTTCTTCCGAGACATAGGTATGGGCCTGTGAAATGCAATGGGTTTCGGGAATCAGGGTGTCAATCCCGTATTTTTCTTTTAACACTTCGGGAATAAAGGAACCCGTCATCGTGGGCCGGTTGCCGAGAAGGGCCAGCTTTTTCAATCCGAGTCTTTGGGCTTCCAGCCCGGTGGCATCGGCAATATGCAGGATGGGGATGTCGATTTTGGGTTGTACAAAATTATAGACCATATGCGGGGTGTTGGCACAAATCACGATGGCTTCAGCCCCGGCGGATATCAATCTCCGGGAAACCTCCAGGTACTTCGCATTGATTTTATCGCGGTCCTGCTCCCGCATAATCTCAATGTTGATACTGTATATGATGAGTTCCGGGTTCCCCTGTGTACCGATGACTGCCCCGACCCCCTCGTTGATCATTTTGTAATAGGCCATCGTGGAATGCCAGGAGGTGCCGCCAATCAATCCAAGTGTTTTCATTTCTATCGTTCTTTGAGGTCCGTATAGTCCGTTGAGGTCCTGTGCTTACTCCCCTTTAAAGGAGACTTTCCAAAGCCCCCGGAACTGGTTGTTGCCATAGCCTGTAGCCTGGTCCTCGGGATAGAGTTCGGCGATTATGCCAAGCACCCGGGGTTGAATATCATCTTCCACGCTCCCATGGCATTTCAGGCACATAGTATTGGTGAGGATAGGATAGTAGAAATTCGTGTCGTCTCCCTGGCGAACTACCAAAGGTTCCGGGGGTTGCCCTGTTCCCAATTCCGATTTAATCTTGGAAATAAACTTCATTTCTTCAGCGTTGGCTGCATTTACAGGATTTCTGGGCTTATCCGTAATCCTGCTGATTTCTACCCCAAACTTGGCCGATAGGCTGTCCGTAATGGGAAGGGCTTCCACCTTACAAAAGCCAATAGCTTCCTGTATGCCCTCCTCCTGGATTTTAGTTTGAAGGGCTTTCCCAAGGGCCGCCTGGGTGGCCATCGCATACTCCATCCCTTTCTCCTGATAGGGTATCTCCGACTTCACACCCTCAGGGTCTGTGTCCGGAACCCCGGTCTCAGTACCAGCAGCAGGTTTAGCGTTCGGAGAATCTTTACAGCCGGTCAGGGCTATAAGCAGGAATATAAAAATAAAGGAATACTTCATCGGAGTCGGTTATCTGTTACATTGGGCCAATCTGTTTAAAAAAGAAAGCGGCCCGTTACAAGAAGGGGCCGCTTTCTACACTAAAAACAATCAACTCAACCATCTAAATTTTTGGGCTTTCTCAACCACAAAACTAAAGTAGGACTTTAGTACGGGCGACACAGTAACTTATGTTACACAACCCAAAAAAAGTGTCGTTTAATGGGTAAAATATCAGAGGGTACTCGGGCATACATATTCAGAAACCGGCAGGCCCGCTTCCTTTATGGCCTTAAACCCTCCGGAAATATCCACCAGGTTGTGAATGCCCCGGCTTTTCAAAATGGACGCCGCGATCATACTGCGGTATCCGCCTGCGCAATGCAGGTAAAACACCTCACCCCTCGGGAAGGTGCTCAAATAGTCGTTCAGGTAATCCAGGGGGGTGTTCTCCGCTTCGAGCAGGTGTTCAGAGAGGTATTCACTTTCCTTCCGGACATCAAAAACCTTCATCTCCCCATCTTCGGCCATGAGATCTGCAAGCTTCTCAGGAGCGACCGGGCTTACGGTATCGTATTCCTTAGACGCGTTGCGCCAGGCGTCAAAACCGCCTTTGAGGTATCCCAGGGTATTGTCAAATCCTACCCGGGACAAACGGGTGACAGCCTCCTCTTCACGGCCTTCAGGCACAACGAGCAGGATCGGCTGGGCAGTATCCCCTACCAGGGCACCCACCCAGGGGGCAAAACTACCGTCTAAACCGATAAATATGGAACGTGGAATATGCCCTTTGGCAAAGTCCTCTTCATTTCGCACATCCAGGACAACCGCTCCGGTCTCGTTAGCCGCTACTTCAAAAGCATCCGGCGAAAGGGCCTGTGTGCCTCGTTTCAACACCAGGTCTATATCCTCATACCCCTCCTTATTCATCTTCACGTTCAGGGGGAAATACGTTGGTGGGGGCAACAAGCCTTCAGTTACTTCGGCCACAAACTCCTCCCGGGTCATGTCCGGGCGAAGGGCGTAATTGGTTTTTTTCTGATTCCCCAGGGTATCTACGGTTTCCTTGGACATATTCTTGCCACAGGCAGAACCTGCTCCGTGGGCCGGATATACAATGATGTCATCGTCAAGGGGCATGATTTTTTCCCTAAGGCTGTCGAATAAGGTAGAAGCGAGCTGCTCCTGTGTCATATCTGCAGCCTTCTGGGCCAGATCGGGACGACCGACATCCCCCAGGAAGAGGGTGTCTCCGCTGAAAATAGCGTGGTCCTTCCCGTTTTCATCCCGCAAGAGGTAGGTCGTACTCTCCATAGTATGACCCGGTGTGTGCAGGGTGACGATGGTGACATCACCCACTTTGAACTCTTGTCCGTCTTTTGCGATAATGGCGTCAAAATTTGGGTTGGCCAAAGGGCCAAACACAATTGGGGCACCGGTTTTCCGGGCCAGGGTGAGGTGACCGCTCACAAAATCTGCATGGAAATGGGTCTCGAAAATATATTTTATTTCTGCCCTGTCCTGCCGGGCCCTTTTAATGTATGGGCCTACTTCCCGCAACGGGTCAATAATGGCGGCTTCGCCTTTACTCTCTATGTAATATGCGCCCTGTGCCAGGCATCCTGTATAAATCTGTTCTATTGTCATGATGGTAAATTACTGTTCAATTACAGTGCAAATTTAAGAAACTCAGGCATGGGTTACGGTAACCGGAGTTACACAATAAAAAAGCCCGCCTCTTCCGGGGCGGGCTTTAAATTAGACTCCATTTCGACTATAACAGCGTCGTGGGGCAAACGTATTCCGATTTGGGCAGAGCCGTCTCCTTGAGCTCGTCAAAGCCCCCGATTATATCCGCGAAATTATCCCACCCGCGTTGTTTCAGGATGGAAGACGCGATCATGCTGCGATATCCGCCCCCACAGTGCAACAGAAAGGGTTTGTCCTTTGGGATCTGTGCCAGGTGCTGGTTGATTTCATTCAGCGGGATATTCACGGCATCAATGAGGTGTTCCGAATCGAACTCACTTTTCTTCCGTACATCGATCACCAGGGGCAGGGTGCCGTTTTCGTATTGTGCAACAACTTCATCAACGGTAACACGGTCCGTGGTTTCGAACGCCTTGCCCGCTTCCTTCCAGGATTCAAACCCCCCGGCGAGAAAGCCGATGGTATTGTCGTACCCTACACGCGAGAGTCGCGTAACGGCTTCCTCCTCGGCATCCGGATCGGTGACCAGAAGGATGGCTTGTTTTACATCCGGGATCATCTCTCCCACCCATTGGGCGAAACTACCATCCAGGCCAATATTGATACTGTTGGGAATAAATCCCTTCATAAAATCCCCGGCCTCCCGGGTATCGAGGACCAAAGCTCCCGTCTCGTTGGCAGCAGCCTCAAAAGCTTCAGGGCTCAGGGGTTGTGTCCCCCGCTCCATAATGTCGTCCAGGGATTCATATCCCTGGATATTCATCAGTACATTTTGGGGGAAATATCCGGGAGGTGCCGTTAAGCCCGTCAAAAGTTCTTTCATAACCCGAAGCACGCTTCTTTAATATTTTCTGCTCATTATCAATTCCGGTGTTTAACATTCCGGCAGGTTTAAATATTTTTTCATCTAAAGCATCAGAAAGAGATTTGCCTGTTATAACTTCAACAATTTTACCAAGCAGAACATATCCGCTCCCCGATGTGGTCGAGCGATAGATACTGTAAAAAATGAAA
>CAZEQO010000073.1:11507-13445 GCA_964514365.1 uncultured Robiginitalea sp.
CCGTTAAGCCCGTCAGAAGTTCTTTCATAAATTCTTCACGGGTCATATCTGCCCTCAGGGCGTAGTTGACCTTTTTCTGATTCCCGAGGGTATCTGTGGTCTCTTTGCTCATCATCTTACCGCAGGCTGATCCTGCCCCGTGGTTGGGGTAGACAATAAGATGGTCGGGCAGGGGCATGATCCTGTTGCGAAGGGAGTCGAACAAATGGCTTGCCAGCTTTTCCTCTGTCAGGTCAGATACGACGTGCTGTGCCAGGTCCGGCCGTCCTACATCACCAATAAATAAAGTATCCCCTGTGATTATCCCGTGCATTTCGTCATTTTCATCAATAAGCAGATAGGTGGTACTCTCCATGGTATGCCCTGGGGTATGGATCACTTTAACCTTGTAATCGCCAACCGTAAAAACCTGGTTGTCCTCGGCAATAATCGCATCGTAACCGGGTTTGGCATTCGGGCCAAAAACAATGGCCGCCCCTGTTTTCTTCTGAAGATCCAGGTGTCCACTGACAAAATCCGCGTGAAAATGCGTTTCAAAAACATATTTGATCTCTGCATTGTCTATCTGGGCCCTGTCGATATAGGGCTGTACTTCCCGCAACGGGTCGAATACCGCAGCCTCGCCTTTGCTTTCAATATAATAGGCCGCATGGGCCAGACATCCTGTATAGATTTGTTCAACTTTCATCTTTGATCTTTTTTTTGGTTTTACATAGCTAAAATTACGATTCTCCCCCCGGTCTTTCAGTGACCTGGGTTACACAAGGCCGGTGGCTGTTTGGGTCGCGATCCGGGTCTCAATCTCAGAGCGCTCACTCCGCATCCTGAGGTGGGTAAAGGCTTCATTCGTATTGGAAAAGAGATTTTCCGGACCGATATCGTCAATGAGGCCACTGGTATATAGTATGTCCCGGGTGGGTCCTATGGCCCCGGCTACGGCAAAACGAATGTTTTCCTTTTTTAAATCGGCCACCAGGGAGCGCAGCATAAAAACTGCGGTACTGTCGATATAATTCACCGCTTCGGCATTGAGGATGACGTATTGCAAGCCCTCCCCTTTCTTCTCGATTTGTTTTTGCAATTGCTCGCGGAAATAATCCTTGTTCCCGAAAAAGAGTTGTCCGTCAAAACGAAGGATGAGAAAATCCTCCGGGTTCTCCGTATCTGTGGCAAACCGGTCCAGATTCCTGAAATGCGGGGTATCCCTGATCCGGCCCAAAATGGCTATATGGGGTTTGGAAGTCCGATAGACCAACAGCAGCAGGGAAGCGAGAACGCCCAGGAGGATACCCTCCTTAATTCCCAACCCAAGGGTCAGTAAAAAGGTGATGACCAGCAAGACAAATTCATCTTTGCGATTTTTCCAGAGCCTGGCGGGATATTTCAGGTCGATGAGCCCAAAAACTGCCACCATAATGATGGCTGCCAGGACGGCATTGGGCAAATAGTAAAAGGCCGGGGTAAGGAACAACAAGGTAAGTCCGACCACTGCGCTGCTGATTAGGGAAGCCAGGCCTGTATTCGCCCCGGCCTGGTCGTTGACGGCAGTTCGTGAAAACCCCCCGGTGGTCGGGTAGGATTGGAAAAGGGATCCGACAATATTGGAGGCCCCCAGGGCGACGAGTTCCTGATTGGCTTTTACGTGGTTTTCCCCCCGCTTCTCTTCAACGGCCTTGGCGACTGATATAGCTTCCATAAAGGCAATCAGCGCCAGGGTCAGGGCTATGGGGAACAGTTCAGAAATACGACCTGTATCCCAGGCCGGCAGGGTTAAAGCGGGCAAGCCATCGGGGACTTCCCCCACAATCCGGACACCTGAGGAAGACAGCCCCAAAAAGTAAACGGCCAGCACCCCGAGGACCACGGCCACCAGGGCGCCTGGAATCTTTCGGTTGATTTTCTTGAGGGTTCGAATCACTATAATGGCGGCTATTCCCA
>CAZEQO010000074.1:0-13439 GCA_964514365.1 uncultured Robiginitalea sp.
GGAAACGGGAAAGGAACGGGTCTAGGATATCCACTGAAGAAATCCAGCAGTTTATCGCAGTCGTTTTCTCCGATCCCACCACTGAGTAAGTAGGGCTTCTCATACGGGTAATCCCTGAGTTGTTCCCAGTCAAAGCGGGTTCCGTTTCCTCCGGGCAGCGCCCCCCGCGTGTCAAAGAGAAAATAGTGGCAGGCTCCCAGGTAATCTTTAAGGGTCGTAAAGTTAAAACCAGGGCCAATCGCAAAAGCTTTGATCAGCACTACTTCGGGGGCTTCCTTTTGAATCTGGCTATAGAGTTTAAAGCAGTATTCTGCAGTTTCCCCACCGTGTAATTGTACCCCATGCAGACCGTGCTTCGTGATCGTAGCCAGGATATTTTCGATCGTTTCATCTACAAAAACCCCAACAGCTTTGGTGTTTGCAGGGAGTTCGGGTATTTCACACCCGGTAAAATCTCGGGGGGTGCCTTCCCAGAAAATAAATCCAAGGTAGTCCGTGCCGAGCTGCATAACATCGGCAGGATTGTATTTCATACCACAGACCTTGAATTTCATCCCCCTGTTTGTTTAAGGAAGTCACCCAGGGCTTTCCCAGGCTGTGCTGTTTTCATAAATGCCTCGCCCATCAGGAACCCGTCGAACCCCAGGTCTTTCAATTCCCGAATCTGCCCCGGGCTTTTTAAGCCGCTTTCGGAAATCTTACCCACGCCATCCGGAATTAAATCGCTGAGCGCCCTGCTGACCTCCAGGGATACCTCGAAGGTCTTGAGATTCCGATTGTTTACCCCGATCAGGTCGGCCCCGGCATCCAGGGAAAATTCGAGTTCTGCCCGGGAGTGCACCTCGAGTAATACCTCCATGCCCAATGCCTGGGCGGATTTGCAAAGGCTCCCGAGGGCTTCCCTGGAGAGAACGGCTGCGATAAGCAATATGGCATCCGCCCCGAAGGCCCTGGCTTCCAGGATTTGATAGGGATCTATTATAAATTCTTTTCGCAGCAAGGGCAGGGATGTCGAGGCCCGGGCGAGCAGGAGATCGTCCAGGGATCCCCCGAAGTATTTTCCATCGGTGAGTACGGAAATCCCACCCGCCCCTGCGGCCGTGTATCCGGATACAATATCGGATACGCTGCCATCCTGATTGATGATGGCACGGGAGGGCGACCTTCTCTTATGTTCTGCGATAATGCCTGTTTCCCGGGCTTTCAGCGTATTTTTCAGGGATACCGTCTGCCGGTCAAAAAGTCCAAAACCTTCCAGCCTGGCGGGCGGGAGTACAGCCTTCCTCAGTTCGACTTCCTTTTTTTTATCCTGGATAATCTTTTCGAGAATACTCATAGCGAATGGATACGTCAAGCACTCAGGGCCTGCAGCTTTTTAAAAGATTGTTGGGCGCTTCGGTTCTTCAGGGACTCACAGGCCTTTTCATACCCTTCCATTGGGGTGCAACCTGTAGCCGTTGCAATGGCAATTCCCGCATTTACGCAAACTACGGCTTCCTGGCTCGGGGTTCCCTTCCCCTGAAGCACGTCGATAAATATTTGTGCTGCCTTTTCGATGCTATCCCCTCCCTCGAGTTCCTGAGCCGTTATTTTGGTGAGTCCAAAATCTTCCGGGTTTAAAACAGATTCTACCTTGTTCCCCAGCACCTTGGCAGGACCTGTAAGCGTGATTTCGTCATAACCGTCCAAACCGTGAAGGATGCTGTAGATCTTGTCTGTGTTCTGGTAGAGATAGCCGTACATCCGCGCCAATTCCAGATTAAAAACGCCCACCATCTGGTATTTTGGAAAAGCCGGGTTTACCATGGGCCCGAGCATGTTAAAAAAGGTCTTGACACCCAACTCCCGCCTTATGGGCGCTACTTCCTTCATGGCCGGGTGGAACAAAGGGGCATGGAGAATACAAATGCCGGCCTGGTCCAGGGATTTCTTCAGGAAATCGGAATCAGAGCTGAATCGAATGCCCAGGAATTCAAGGACGTTACTGCTGCCACAGGTCGAAGAGACCCCGTAATTTCCGTGTTTGCTTACCGGGATGCCCGCGCCGGCAACCACAAAGGAGGCTAGCGTTGAAATGTTAAAGGTATTTTTTCCATCCCCCCCGGTACCGCAGAGGTCAATCGCCTGATATTCGGCCAGGTCCACGGCATGGCAGAGTTCCAACAAGGCGTCCCGGAACCCTTCCAACTCTTCGATGGTGACGCTGCGCATCATATAAACAGTGAGGAAGGCTGCAATCTGACTGGTATTAAAAGTCCCGGAAGCCACCTCGATTAGGACCCTTCGGGATTCTTCCCTGCTGAGCCACTGGTGTTCGATGAGTTTATTTAAAATCTCTTTCATGTTTTCGCATTTAGCCAGTTCGCTATAATGGTTTTGCCATCGGGCGTCAGAACCGATTCCGGGTGATACTGCACTGCCCGGATATCGTATTCCAGATGCCTGAGGGACATTACGGTTCCCGTTGCATCTGTAGCCGTAACTTCAAGGCATGGGGGAAGATCCGGGTGAACCACCCAGGAATGATAACGACCCACCTCAATTTTGTCAGGGAGCCCCCTGTATAATACGTCATCCCCTTTGATTGTGATTGAGGTGGCTACCCCGTGGTACACCTGTTTGAGGTTCACAAGCCGACCCCCGAAGACTTCTGCAATGGCTTGCTGGCCCAGACAAACCCCAAGGATCCGCTTGGATTTTGCCCCAATCCGAATCAGCTCTTTGAGCATTCCGGCTTCATCGGGGATGCCAGGGCCCGGGGAAAGCACGATCTGTTCAAAATCTGACAATTCATCAAGGTCAAGCTTATCATTTCTCCGTACCACGACCACACAACCCAGATCTTCAAGATAGTGCACCAGGTTGTAGGTAAAACTGTCGTAATTATCGAGGACCAGGACCTTTTTCATATCAGAGTTTTTCTGCAATTTCCAGTGCCTTGGTGAGTGCCCCCAGTTTGTTGTACGTTTCCTCAAGTTCGGCTTGTGGATTGGAGGCAGCTACCAGCCCGGCCCCGGCCTGAAAGTATAGGCTGTGGTTTTTACTCAGGAAGGTGCGTATCATAATGGCGTGGTTGAAATCTCCGTCAAATGCCATAAAACCAATGGCTCCCCCGTAGTAATTCCGACTGGTCTTTTCATACCTTTCTATCAGCTGCATGGCCTTGTGCTTCGGGGCCCCGCTCAATGTGCCTGCCGGGAAAGTATCGGCCACAACCTTCATTGTGGGGATTCCATTTTTTATTTTTCCCGTCACTTTGGAGACCAGGTGGATAACATGTGAGAAAAACTGGACTTCCCGATACGTCTCCACCTCGACGGAATTCCCGTTCCGGCTCAGGTCATTTCGGGCCAGATCGACCAGCATCACGTGTTCGCTGTTTTCCTTTTCATCTGCCGACAGACGCTGCGCCAGGGCTGCATCTTCGGGATCATTTCCCGTGCGCCTGAAGGTTCCTGCTATGGGGTGGATCTCAGCTTTTCCATTTTTGACCACTAATTGGGCTTCGGGCGAACTTCCGAAAATCTTGAAATCGCCATAGTCAAAATAGAAAAGGTAGGGAGAAGGATTGATGGACCGCAAGGCCCTGTATACATTGAATTCATCCCCCTTGAATTGTTGGCGAAACCTTCGCGAGAGGACGAGTTGAAAGACATCGCCCCGGGCACAGTGTTTTTTGGCCTGAGCCACCTGTTCCAAAAATTCGTCATCCTTCAGGTTGGACTCTTTTTCCCCCTCCCTTTCAAAGGGATAGGTAGCAAAAGTCTGTACCGCCAGAATTTGTTCGAGCACTTCCAGGTTGTTTTGCTCCTCAAAACAGTGGGCGAAAAGGTAGGCTTCGTTTTTAAAATGATCAATCGCAATGATATTTTGGTAAACTGCGTAATACGCATCGGGAATGTCCGGAGAATCGGGCTTTTTCTGAATATCGATGTCCTCAAAGAAACGCACGGCATCGTAGGTCAGGAAACCGAACAGTCCATTGTTGATAAACTTAAACCCGTGGTCCTCCACTTTAAAGGCTCCCGCGAACCGGTGAATCTCCATGGCGAGGTCTGTATCCTGCCCGATTTCATCTGTTTGCTGTGAACCGTCGGGATAGACACGGTGAATGGTATTCTGTTCCACGGAAATCCATGCAATCGGATTGCAGCAAATATAGGAGAAGGAGTTGTCATTGGCATGATAATCACTACTCTCCAGGAGGATACTCGCCGGAAAACGGTCTCTCACCTTCAGGTAGACACTGACGGGTGTAATGGTATCCGCCAGTATTTTCCGGGAATAAGTTTTCAGGTTGTACGTCATCATTTTTGAATAAAAAAAAGGCTTGTCGTGACAGACAAGCCTTATATCGCGTTTATAAACAGGGCTCAGGTCACAACCGCACAGGTTCTGAGATCCACCACCATGTTCTATGTGAAAAATTCTTCATGAGCCTCAAATATAGAAAGGAAAATTCACATCTCATATCTTCATATAAAAAAAAGGCGACCTATAATTCAGGCCGCCTTTTTCTTTATTCCTTTTTCATTTAGAATTCCAGATCTACTACAAGGTCAAACTCGTCGTAAATCGTTTTGTCACCCAAATCGTCAAAAAAGCTTCCTGAACCGTACTTGATGTCGAATTTGGTCCGGTCTACTTTCATTGTGGCCGTAGCCTTGCTTCCATAGATGGAAACATCGAAAGTTACAGGTTTGGTAATGCCTTTAACCGTAAGGTTTCCGGTAACCTCATAAGAGTTTTTCCCGGTGGATTTCACGTTGGTGAAGACCAGGGTAGAAGTAGGATTGGAAGCCACGGAAAAGAAATCATCAGAGTTGAGGTGCCCTTCGAGCTTTTGACGGCTTTCTCCTTCCAGATCCGTAACAATCAGTGATGTCATATCCACGGTGAATTCTCCTCCGGTCAACTTGTCGTTGTCAAACATCAGTGTTCCGGATTTTAAAGCTACCGTTCCGTTGTGCGAGCCGGTAACTTTATAGGCTTTCCAGGCTACCTTACTCTCTTTGGTTTTAACTTCTTTTGTTTCAATTTCTACAGGTTCTGTAGCTTGGGTGGCGCCAAATGTGAAAAGCGCGAGGGTCAGTGTTAAAAATGTTTGTTTCATAGGATTTGAGTTTAATGTTAAGGGTTTAGATTCGTGTTTAATGTTTACATATGAATAAAGAGTTCTTCGGGAGTCCGGCGGACCTTTTCGTAAAATTGGGTCTGGTCAGACTCGGAGCGATAACCCGCAGCGACAATCAGGGCAGTTGTCAAACCTTTTTCTTCGAGATTTAAAACAGCGTCTACGGCTTCTTTTTCAAAACCTTCCATCGGGCAGGTGTCAACCTGCAAAGCAGCCGCAGCGGAGAGAAAATTCCCCGCAGCCAGATAGGCCTGGTGACTTGCCCATGCGGCCTTTGAAGGCTGGGGCAAATCGAGCAGCTTTGATTTCATAAAATCACCATAACCGGCCAGGGAATCCAAAGGCAGATTTCGCGTAGTGGAGACCAGGTCCAGGTAGGAATCGATCAGGGTCTGATCAAAGTCTTTTTTTCCTGCAAAAACAAAGACGTGTGAAGCATCTGTTATTTGGGGTTGGTTCCAACAGGCGGGACGAAGTTTTTCTCTCAGCTCTGTATCGGAGATAACCAATACGCTGTAAGGCTGCAACCCATATGAGGAAGCACTCAGGCGTACAGCCTGTTTTAGGGTTGCCAAATCCTTCTCCTCAATAGGTTTTGAGGGGTCGAATTTTTTGGTGGCATAACGCCATTGCAAAGCGTCCAGGTAACTTGTCGTCATTTTTTCAGTAGTACTATTCATTTTCGAATGTTATTTGATCTAAAAGTTGATTTAAAACAATGATTTCTTTAGTGTCAAGAGCACTCATAAGCTCCTTTTCTGCCCGCTCTACGGCCCGATCCATTTTACTCAGGGCATTGATTCCCTCCGGTGTCAACCGTATTTCAACTTTTCGCCGGTTCTCGGAACAGGTGTTGCGTTCAGTAAGGCCTTTCAGGATTAATTTGTCGACCAGGCGAGTGGTATTGCTCATCCGGCTGACCATACGATCATTGAGGGTACTCAGGTTGGCAGGTTCACCCTTTTGACCCCTGAGGATTCTGAGGACATTGAATTGTTGAATACTGACATCATAGGGCTTGAGCGCCTGTGCAAGGACATCCTGAATGTGGTTATTTACGAGCATTAAATGAATGATAGTCCTACGCTCGGGAGGAAGCGTTGTCGTTGTCTTGATGCGTTCTTCTACATTCATGTCCATACAATAATTGTATATACAAATGTATGAATACTTCTTCTGGGTGACAAACCCTGGGGTACTAAAAATTTGTTAATTTAAATTTCAAAATGTACTCAATCCTTTAACCGGGGACTATGCGGGTAATTCAGGATTGTGTATTTTTGTTTGAAACCTAATCGTATTGCTATTATGGCTGATCTTACCCAAGAAGAATGGCGCGCCCGCCTGGAAAAAGATGATAATGCAGTGATTCTCGATGTGCGGACTCTTGAGGAAATGGAGGAAGGCTTCATCCCGGGGGCGAAACATCTGGATATTTACAAACCGCAGGAGTTTCTGGAGGGTCTTGACGCTTTAGACAAGGCTGCCCATTACTATGTGTATTGCCGCTCGGGCAATCGCAGCGGACAGGCCTGCGCCCTGATGACCGCAAGGGGGTTTTCAAGCGCTTACAATCTATCGGGTGGAATGAATGAATGGGAAGGTGAAGTTACCATCGGTTAATACAAATCCGCCGGCCCAATTGGCAACCGGGATGGAGCATTCGCGACCCGTGGGTGTATTTTATCAAATCCTTTACTATTTTCAGAAAAGGGGGTTTGAGGTATCCCGACGGATCGCCGAACGACTGGGGATTCGCACGCGCGTGGTCCGGACCACCTTTATTTACCTGACCTTTGTCACCCTGGGTTTCGGATTCGCACTTTACCTATTCCTTGCTTTCTGGCTGAGGATTAAAGACCTGGTGTATACCAAACGGACTTCTGTCTTCGACTTATAGATCATGCTCAGACTCTTTCGATCCAAGATCTACCTCGCCCTTTTTATGGTTTCTCTGGTATTGCTCTTCGGAGTGCTGGGTTACAGGTATATCGCGGAATTCAGTTGGGTGGAAGCCCTTTATATGACCGTTATTACGGTTTCCACAGTGGGTTTTAAGGAAGTTCGACCCCTCAGTACTGACGAACAGCTCTTTACGGTGGTACTGATAACCGCGAGTATTTTCATTTTTGCCTTTGCCATTTCAGTGGTTACCGAGTATATTTTGAGCAGGAATTCCCTTCAAATTTTAAAAAAGAAAAAAGTGAAACAGAAAATAGCCGGTCTTGAGGACCATGTGATTGTATGCGGGTATGGTAGAAACGGAGCTCAGGCCGGGGCCCGGTTAAAAGAGTATGGCCGTCCTTTTGTGGTCATTGAAAGGGACCGCGAACTTATTGAAAAACACGAAGATGAAGTACTTTTTGTGGAGGGAGACGCCAATGAGGATCCGGTATTGCTTTCCGCCGGGGTAGATCGGGCCAGATATTTAATAACCACCCTGCCCGACGATGCTGCGAACCTCTTTGTAGTCCTTTCGGCCCATCAGTTAAATAGTGATTTGTTTATCATCAGTCGGGCCTCCCAGATCACTTCCCAGCGGAAATTGCTCCTGGCAGGAGCAAACAAGGTGATCATGCCCGATAAGATCGGGGGAGATCATATGGCATCCCTGGTCGTACTGCCGGATCTTATCACTTTTATGGATAAACTTTCTATGGAGGGAGAGCATACCACCAATCTCGAGGAAGTGCAAATTGAGGACTTTACAAACCAGCTGAATTGTAATACCCTCAGGGATTTGGACCTGCGCCGGAAAACCGGTTGTACGATTATAGGATATGTGAAACCCGATGGCACCTACATTATCAATCCGGAGGCCGATATGCCCCTGGAACCAAAAAGCAAAGTAATCGTTTTGGGAAGGGCGGATCAGATCCGCAAACTCAATGAAATGTTCCATATCGGCTGAAATTTACTCCTCTCCTATGGGCCTGCAGGTCACTAATTATGAATGAGCCCAGACCCCAAATCATATACAAGCCCCGACCCCAAACAAACCCTGTTCCGACCATCGTTCAGGTGGATTAGGCAATCCTTTATGATTGCGTTATTTGATAGGGTGGTATTTTTTTAAGATATTGCCTGACCTAACAATCACTAATTATCTAACTCAAGCCACCTTTATGACGCGCATATGTACCCTTTTACTATTTTTTCTGGCATTTTATTCCACCGCACAGGATATTCGGGTCAAAGAAACCATCACGAATCCCTCAAATCGAATCAATGACGGGGTGGTCAGTCTTGAAGTTTCCGGAGGGCGCCCCCCTTACACGTATAAGTGGAGCAACCAGGCCACGCCCTTAAGCTCCAACCGGGCTACGGGATTGGTTGAAGGTATATCCTATGACGTTGTAATTACCGACGCCCAGGGAAACTCGGTTACACGGGTATTTAAGGTGCCCACCGGAGCGATCACCGAAGTTTTCAACGGGGCCATGACCCCGGCCGTAGGTGCCCTGGGTGCCATCCTTTTTTGGGATCCTTTTGCGGCTTCAGGGATTTACGATCCGGTAGTCTACATCGATTCTGAAAAAGTTCCCATTCCCGGGTGGAGTCCGGAAGTATCCGATCGTTATGTGCTTAAGAAATGGATTCGACCCGAGGGTACACTGGTAGCCAAAGGAGATCCTATTGCCCTTATATCTGGTGAAAGTGGTGCGGACATCACAGTTTCGTCTAAATCTCGCGGGACTTTAAATCACCTTGTCGCTCAGGGGGAAGTCATCTATGACTCCAATAACACCGAAGATGTAATTAAGCGAGGGGCACATTTATTCGCAGAAATCACCTATGACGAACCAAAAGTGCTCACACATCCCAATGGCGATCCGGTAACCAAGGGAATTCCATTTATCGTGATATGGCTGGTATTGGGGGCTACATTCTTTACGATTCGGATGGGCTTTATCAATATCAGGGGTTTCCGCCATTCCTTGCAACTGGCCCGCGGAACTTATGACGATCCGGAGGCCCCCGGGCAGGTTACACATTTTCAGGCCCTTGCTACTGCCGTTTCGGGAACAGTGGGTCTGGGGAACATCGCCGGGGTAGCTGTGGCTGTTTCACTGGGAGGCGCCGGAGCCACTTTCTGGATGATTGTCTGTGGTTTACTGGGGATGTCCTCCAAGTTCGTAGAGTGTACCCTTGGGGTAAAGTACCGCGATATACTTCCCGACGGACGGGTTTTCGGGGGTCCGATGAACTACCTGAGGTACGGCCTTGAAAAACGGAATATGAAAGGACTTGGTAAAGTGCTAGCCGGTCTTTTTGCCGTGCTGTGCGTTGGGGCTTCTTTCGGAGGTGGAAATATGTTTCAGGCGAACCAGTCTTTTGAACAACTGGCGGGGCAGTTTTCTGTACTCCAGGGGAATGGTTTTTGGTTTGGAGTGGTCACGGCGATTCTTGTCGGTGTTGTGATTATCGGGGGTATAAAGAGTATAGCCAACGTTACCGGGAGGATTGTCCCCCTGATGGCTTCGATCTATGTGATTGCAGCTTTGGCAGTTATTATTATGAATATTCAGAACGTGGGCAGTGCATTTGCCGCTATTGTAGACGGAGCCTTCAGCCCTGCTGCAATTAAAGGTGGTGTTATAGGGGTGCTGGTAGTCGGATTTCAGCGTGCGGCCTTTTCGAATGAGGCCGGGGTTGGCTCAGCTGCTATAGCACATAGTGCGGTAAAAACCAATCATCCCCCTTCCGAAGGTTTTGTGGCCTTGCTGGAACCTTTTATCGATACGGTAGTGGTCTGTACCCTGACTGCACTGGTCCTGATTTTTACAGGCATGCACGAGGTAGAGGGCATGGCCGGGGCCCAGTTGACCTCCGACGCCTTTGGGAGTGTAATCTCATGGTTCCCATATGTGCTTGGGATTGCCGTATTCCTTTTCGCATTTTCAACGATGATTTCCTGGTCCTATTACGGGATGCGGGCATGGACATATCTCTTTGGGAAGAGCAAGCGGGCTGAGATGGTCTACAAGATGCTCTTCCTGGTATTTGTGGTAATCGGTGCTTCTGTAAGCCTGGGCGCCGTACTCGATTTTTCGGATATGATGATCCTGGCGATGTCCTTTCCAAACATCATCGGACTTTATATAATGTCCGGGGAGGTCCGGGAAGATCTCAACAAATATTTAAAAGATCTCAAAAACAACCAGCTTTTTAGAAAGCAGACTGCAAAATAAGGTCAGGCTCGGGTTCTATATTTGAACCATGAGGCGACCAGAATCCCACTTTCATAACCATCCCGGTGTGCGAAGTGGGATTTTTTACTTTCTAATTATCCTGTGTATACTTCAGGGGGTTAAGTGGGTATTATCCAGGGGGCCTATGGAAATACCGGCTGCAGAATCCGTTAGCTCAACCCCCGCGACAAAGGCGCGGTTAGACACTATCAGGGCATCCCTGGCAAACCAAAACTCCTGGACATTGCGACCGCTGGATCCCAATGATTTGGATGATTATAAGGGATACATTCTGGGCATACCATTTTATGTCCTGGATTCCTTATATGCGTTTATGAGTAAGGGCGGGAGAATAACCGGGATGGAAGCGTTTAAGAAAATTTCGGGTCTTCCGGACAGCACCTGCCAAAGACTATCTCCTTTTTTTCGATTTCCAAAATACGCTACACAAAAGGAATCTCCCAAAATCGCAAAAATGAGGGATTTGAATACGGCAACAGCTGAAGAACTCCAGGTGATCCGGGGGATAGGTCCTGTGCTATCCAAAAGAATTGTGCGGTTCAGAAAAGCGCTTGGGGGTTTTCGCATCGCCTCCCAATTAAGGGATGTCTACGGCCTTGACCCTGAAACGGCCGGCCGGGTCATTAAGGCGTTTCCCCTACGCACGGTTCCTTCATTGGAGAAGATAGATTTGAATCGCGCTTCCGCAGAGGAGTTGTCCGGAATCCTCTATCTGAATCGTGAAATGGCCAGGGATATTGTGGCCTATAGAAATCGAATCGGAGCTTATGAAAATTTGGAACAATTGAATTCGGTGGAAAGCCTTCCTTGGGATAAAATTGACAGAATTGCACTATATTTGAAGCTCTAAAAAATTGCTATGCTTACTGAAACTTCACTGTCTGTAAATTTCGAATATTCGGAAACCCAGCGCCTGGTGGCAGAGTCTGCCAGGGACTTTGCCCGACAGTATATTGCCCCTCATGTTATGGAATGGGATGAATCTCAAACCCTTCCTGTAGAGGTTTTGAAAAGGGCGGGTTCTCTTGGTTTTATGGGTGTTCTGGTGCCGCAATCTCTGGGGGGCTCGGGATTGGGATACCACGAGTATATTGCCATTATAGAAGAAATATCAATAGTGGATCCGTCTATAGGACTCTCCGTTGCAGCTCATAATTCACTTTGTACCAATCACATTCTTACGTTTGGCAGTGAAGAACAAAAGGCGCGCTGGATTCCCAGGCTGGCCACAGCAGAGTGGATTGGTGCCTGGGGGCTCACGGAGCACAATACGGGTTCTGACGCTGGTGGGATGAGTACCACCGCCAAAAAGGAGGGCGACCATTGGGTACTCAATGGAGCGAAGAACTTCATCACCCATGGAAAAAGTGGAGATGTGGCCGTGGTTATCGTCCGCACGGGTGAAAAAGGAGACAGTCGCGGTATGACCGCTTTTGTCGTAGAGAAAGGAACCCCGGGGTTTAGTAGCGGGAAGAAGGAAGACAAACTTGGTATGCGGGCCAGTGAAACTGCCGAACTCGTTTTTGACAATTGTATCGTTCCGGATGAAAACCGGCTCGGAGAGGTTGGAGAAGGCTTTATACAGTCCATGAAAATCCTGGATGGAGGGCGTATCTCTATTGGGGCACTTTCCCTTGGAATTGCCAAAGGCGCTTATAATGCCTCCCTGAAGTATTCCAAAGAAAGGATTCAGTTCGGTAAGCCCATAAGTGCTTTTCAGGGAATTTCCTTTAAGCTCGCTGAAATGGCCACTGAGATAGAAGCGGCAGAATTAATGGTGCACAAGGCGGCGTTTTTAAAAAACCAGGGCAAGCCCGTTACCCTGCAAAGCGCTATGGCGAAAATGTACGCTTCTGAAGTCTGTGTTAAAGTGGCAAATGAAGCTGTGCAGATTCACGGCGGGTACGGATATACGAAAGATTTCCCGGTAGAAAAGTTTTACAGGGATTCCAAACTCTGTACTATTGGGGAAGGCACTACAGAAATCCAGAAAGTGGTCATCGCCAAAAATATTTTAAAAGAATAGAACAGTTTTTAAAGAATGCGTGTATATTTGCACCCGCATTTCTAACGAAAGGAGGTTGTAGCCATGTTAATTATACCCGTTAAAGAAGGAGAGAATATCGATAGGGCACTGAAGCGTTTCAAGCGAAAGTTTGACCGTACAGGCACCATGCGCCAACTGCGCAAAAGGCAACAGTTTTCAAAACCGTCTGTCGAGCGTCGCCAACAAGTGCTCAAAGCAAAATACATTCAGCATCTGAGGGATCAGGAAGAGATATAACCTGAGAAGACCAGAAGCTTAAAGATTCAACCCGGATTCCCAGTGAATTCGGGTTTTTCTTTTTTTGCTTTTGTATCTTTAAGGAATGACACCTGAAGCATTCCGCAAATACCTCGCCTTTGAACGCCAGTACTCGGGCCATACCGTCAAAGCCTATCTGCGCGACCTCAGGAGTTTTGAATCCTATTGTAAGGAGCAGCACGGAGATACGCCAATTAATACCTTGCCCTATACCGTTATCAGGAGCTGGATCATTTCCTGCCTGGAAGACGGCTGCAGTAACCGAACCGTCAATCGGAAGATAGCTTCCCTGAAGTCGTATTATAAATTTCTATTGCGTAAAGGGTATATTGAATCCAACCCTTTGGCGGCCCACAGGCCTTTGAAAACGGATCGGAAGGTGGAGGTGCCCTTTTCTCAGGAGGAAATGAGGAAATTGCTCTCTACCTGGTCGACTGGGGATTCAGATTTTGAAACTGCAAGGGACAGGCTTGTAGTAGAACTCTTCTATACTACGGGTATGCGGCGTGCAGAACTCATAGGGATTGAGTTGACGGACCTGGATCTGGAGTCGGGAATCCTTCGCGTGACTGGGAAACGGAACAAGGAACGCATACTACCCCTGGTCAGGGAGGTGACCCCACATATTGAGGAATACCTGCGGGTGCGACAGGAACGTTTTCCGGATTCGGATTCCCCCTTCCTATTCCTCACCGGATCGGGCAATAAAATCTATGAAACACTTGTTTATAGAATTATAACGAAATACCTAAGTAAGGTATCCGAAAAAGTGAAGCGGAGTCCTCAT
>CAZEQO010000075.1:0-13435 GCA_964514365.1 uncultured Robiginitalea sp.
GACGTCGCTTTGGCCGTCTGAGTTGCTAAAATTTCTGCCAAGCCCGAAAAATACCTCTGCAATCCAATTTCTTTTCGTGATAAACTTACTCCCTACCGCCAGACCTAACCCCGCGCCGAATTCCGTATCTGACTCAAAGGTGCGCTCTGAAAAAAAGCCGGCATTGCCTTCCACAAAAAAACCTGAAGCGCGCTTATTGCCAAAATATAATCGGTAATACGGGATGGTGCCAAAACGATAATCGATGGAATTATCCAGGGCGAACCCCAGGGCTATTCCAAATGCCGAATCGTCTCCCAGGATACGCTCATAGGTGATTTCACCAAACCCCCCCAGTAAATACGCTGCGTTGATTTTAAGTTCGTTGTCCCCTGGATAGTCCTGGATGTCTTCCTGGGCCTGCATACAGAATCCCTGAGAAATCAGGAGTAGGATAAATAAAACATAAGACTTCATAAGAGGTTGTTTAATTCCGGTATGGAGAACACGCTCTGTTTGCGGAAAAATGCGGTTTGAAAGGTTCGCCTCGATGTGAATGCGGAAATTACAGAGCACCTCATTTACCGTCGATGAAAAGTAGTCAGAAAACGGTTTTAAGCCAAAAAAAGCGGGATAAATCTCCCTTGTGTTTTTCCCAAATCGATGAGCCGTTGTACCTTTCGGATAAAGGGCTACATGGGAGCAACAGGTTTTAGAGGCAGATTAATAGAAAGAAAATGAGAACACTGGTTTTTGGGGATATCCATGGAGGCTTGCGCGCATTGAAAGACGTGTTGGAAAAAACGAATCCCACCCCGGAAGACCTGTTGGTTTTTCTCGGAGATTATGTAGACGGTTGGAGTGAAGCGGCGGAAACCCTGGATTTTCTAATGGAACTGAAGACAGAACGGAGATGCCTGTTCCTTAGGGGAAACCACGATCAGCTGTGTCTCCAATGGTTAACTTCCGGAGCAGAAAACCCCCTCTGGCTGCAGGCTGGCGGGCTTATGACCCAAAAATCCTACATGGGAGTGGGGACGGCTACGCGAAAGCAGCACATTCGTTTCCTGGAATCCCTTGAAGATTACCATTGGGACGAGGACAACCGTTTGTATGTCCACGCGGGATTCACGAACCCCAAAGGGGTCAGGCACGAACACTTTTCCAAGAATTTTTATTGGGATCGAACGCTCTGGGAAATGGCACTGTCTTTGGATCCCGGACTTTCGACAGAGGATAGATTCTATCCCAACCGACTGAAGCAGTATAAAGAGATTTTTATAGGACATACCGCCCTGACAAAAATTGGGATTACAACACCACACAAGGCTGGAAATGTTTGGAATATAGATACCGGAGCGGCACATAGGGGCCCACTTTCCGTCCTGGAAGTAGAAACCAAAAAGTTCTGGCAATCGGAGCCCGTGCACCTTCTCTATCCTGCAGAAGTTGGAAGGAACTGAACTTCGTATAAATCCGGGGGACTTACTGCAAAATGAATTCAGGGCCACCTCTCAATTTCGCCAGTCATACAAGGATGTATGCCGCTTATACAAATCCGTTATGCGGTGGTCTAAAAAATTAGGAATTTTCCCCAAAACCGCTTTGAGGGCCCGATTTTTCTTTTTTAGCGGAAAAGATTCGTACTCCTACTACAGAGGGCTTTCCATCAAAGGGGATTTTTTTGGATTAGTTTGGTTAGTTTTTGAAAATCCGTTTTGACCCGCTAAGCAGTCAGAACGGATTTTTTTTGCGGTGGCCCGTCGGTTTCATAAGACATCTTGGAAATGACTTCACCTTCGAAAAAACCAGGACTTTACATTGCCCCCCTGGGAACGATCTTGTTACAGGTCGAATTTAATACCCTGTGCAAGTGGAAGGCCTGTACTGTAATTGATCGTATTGGTCTGCCTCCGCATATAGATTTTCCAGGCATCTGAACCCGACTCCCGTCCGCCTCCGGTTTCTTTTTCACCTCCGAAAGCTCCACCTATCTCAGCTCCTGATGTCCCGATATTTACATTGGCGATTCCACAATCGCTTCCGGCAGCTGACAAAAAGGTCTCTGCCTCCCGGAGGCTATTGGTCATAATGGCTGAGGAGAGCCCTTGCTTCACTCCATTTTGCTGGGCAATGGCATTTTGGACTTCCCCCTTGTATTTTAGAAGGTATAAGATGGGTGCAAAAGTTTCATCCTGTACAATCTCAAAGTGATTTTCAGCCTCGGCTATAGCTGGTTTTACATAGCAACCACTTTCGTAACCCTCACCTTCCAGAACCCCTCCGGGCACGAGGAGTTTCCCGCCTTCAGCGACTACTTTCTCGAGGGCCTTGGTGTACATCTGCACGGCGTCCTTGTCGATCAGGGGCCCTACGTGGTTGTTCTGATCCAGGGGGTTGCCAATTTTCAACTGTTTGTACGCCGCTACCAGGGCATCCCGTACCTGATCGTAAATCGATTCGTGGATTATGAGTCTTCTTGTTGAGGTGCAGCGTTGGCCACAAGTCCCTACAGCTCCGAAGACCGCTCCGATAATCGTCATTTTGATATCCGCTTCAGGCGTTACAATGATGGCGTTGTTTCCGCCGAGTTCCAAAAGGCTTTTCCCAAGGCGTGCCGCAACGGCCTGAGCCACTATTTTTCCCATCCGGATAGACCCTGTAGCAGAAACAAGTGGGATTCGGGTATCGTGGGACATGAATTCCCCAACCCTGTAATCTCCATTGATAAGGCAGGAAATTCCTTCCGGCATTCCATTGGCGTGAAAGACTTCTGCCGCGATTTTCTGACAGGCCACGCCGCATAAGGGGGCTTTTTCAGAGGGTTTCCAAACGCAGACATCCCCGCACACCCATGCAAGGGCTGTATTCCAACTCCAAACGGCAACCGGGAAATTAAATGCCGAAATTATCCCGACAACCCCAAGCGGATGGTATTGCTCGTACATACGATGCTCAGGCCGCTCAGAGTGCATGGTCAACCCGTGTAGCTGCCGTGAGAGCCCTACTGCAAAATCACAGATATCGATCATCTCCTGTACTTCGCCCAGTCCCTCCTGATAGGATTTTCCCATTTCATAGGAAACCAGTTTGCCCAGGGGTTCTTTGAGCTCCCGAAGTCGCTCTCCGAACTGCCGAACGATTTCTCCTCGTTTCGGAGCTGTGACGGTACGCCATATTTTAAAGGCTTCAGTGGCGGTGTTCATGACCTTTTCGTAATCTTCCTTAGTTGTGGATTGCACTTTTCCAATCAGCGTGTTGTCCACAGGAGAGTACGATTCCAGGATTTCCCCATTTGCGAACTGGGATTTCCCAGTGGAGGTTCCCGGGTTCAAGCCTTCAATTCCAAGGACTTTTAAAGCCTGGTCCATTCCAAAATCAATTGCCACTTCTGCCATAATTCGGTGTGTTTAAAATGTATTGTGAAATTGTTGCAAAATTACAAAATCTCTTGGGGGTAGCCGCAGGAGCGCTCTAAAACTTTTTTAAGTTTTGGAAATACTTATGACGAAATCCGGAGCAGGTAATTGTCCCTTTAAAGTTATGTCAGGTGCTTTGGGTGAAGCGCGGATCAGCCTCCATGAGGGTGCCGCAGTTGTCACAGGTCCTTAACTCTCGTGAACCGTAAAACTCCTTAAAATACGGAAGAAAATCCGTTTCGATATTTTCCAGTGTAAAATAGACCTCGTGTAGTTTATGATTGCAGGCCTCGCAATACCAAAGCAGGCCATCCCGGAGTTTTAAATGCTCTCTTTTCCTCTCGACCACCAGGCCTATAGAACCCGCGTGCCTTACCGGGGAATGGGGGATTTTGGCGGGGTGGAGGTACATGTCTCCCGGGCCGAGTTTCAGGGTTTTCTTTTTCCCATTTTGCTGTACGTGTACCTCTATCTCACCTTCGAGCTGGTAAAAGAGCTCTTCAGTTTCATTGTAGTGATAATCTTTACGGGCATTGGGGCCGCCGACGACCATAACAATATAATCTGTAGCCTCTTTGTACAGGTTTTTATTGCCCACCGGGGGTTTTAATTCATCCCGGTGATCCTCGATCCACTGGGTGAGGTTAAAAGGAGGGAGTATATCCATAACGTTCGTTTTTTGGGTTTTTAAAGATAACCAAAAACCGAAACGGAGTTATTTTGAAAAGGAAAATGCAAAGCGCAGAGAAATAAAAGGGGGGCCTGCTGACTATTGTAAATAAAACAATTGGGTATAATACAGATTGCCCTGGGGATCTTCTTTAATGCTAATCGCAGTGTGCGTATAGTTTCCCTCCATGGTCTTTTTATGCGATTCACTCTGCAGCCATCCTTGCATGGCTTTGGAGGCCGTATCGTGATTGCGCGCCACGTTTTCCGAAACCGCTTTGGCAGCGACTTTGGAGGAAATTCCGGAAGCCCTGGCACTGAAATTATCGTGATTCAGGGAGCCCGTCGCAATCATGTAGTCTGTGTGCGTATTGGCATATTCGTAAGCGACCTCACTAAAAAGGAGAGATTCTTGTCCTAAAGTCTCCCGATGCGCATTTACCAGATCCATTAATTCGCGTTCCATAGCGGTTACATTCTGGGCAACAGGGTACTCAGGGCTCACGTCAGATTCCTTTGAACAGGAAACGACTACAACCAGACATAATGCCACAACGGCATACTGAAATTTCGTTTTCATATAGTGTTCTCTCCTTGCAGGCTAGCTACGAAGGGTAAGAAGAGGAAAGTTCTCGGGTTTCCTCTCATTTGGGGATCCTAATATTACTTAAAACATCAACACCATGGCAAATTGGCCCACAAAATTTCGATTAAATGCCAAATCTGTCCGGGAACGGATGAAATGCACATTATCAGGGTCAGAATAACACCCATAATACACGAAAAAACAACGAGTTATGTAAGAAAAAGCTACTGAAATGGGGTATAATCGAGAATCGATTCAGGCTCCAGAACGCCTGAAAATACCAGGGAACCTGCTTCCTTAATCGGCTCATAGAGCACGGAGTTGTAAAAAAATTCCGGAGCGATAAGATCAAGCGGTTGGTTGGCGCGTTCGAGAAAACTCAGTAGTGCGCCCAGGATGATGGCTACTTTGACCAGTCCAAAAATAGCTCCGGCAATCCGGTTTAGCAGGCCGAGCATGGCAAAATTTGCGACTTTGGTAAGGAGTTTAGCGAGTATATGCACTCCAAAGACCATGGCCAGGAAGGTGAGGATAAAGGCGGAAATTTTAACGGCAGTTTCATTCCAATCCAATTGCTGGCTTAAATAATCAGAGATGAGATAGGAAAAGTGGATGGCCCCGTAGAATGCCACTATAAGTGCCAGGATTGAGGCCACCTCAACAAAAATACCATTTCTCCAGCCCCTGTAGAACCCGTAGGCCAAAAGGGCAGCAAGAATAATATCCAGGGTCTCCATAGCGTGATTTTAACAAATATAGCCATTGATTCGTATCTTTGGCCGCCGTCCAGAGTTCAATTTAAACAGAGCGTATGTCGCGTGATCCACTCCTAAAGGAAAGATGGGAAATACTATCGGGAAAGCTTTCTGAACAGTTCGCGGAGGGGGCCCCTCTGGAGCTGGATGCCATTATATACCTGATCGGTGTACAGGAACTCGGACAGGTGCATCGCACCTTCAAAAAGGATGAGAAAATAAATTTGATGCACATTGCCATCTGTCGCCTCCTCGAGCCCTATGGCTATTATGAATTCGACCATTTTGATCCGGACGGCTGGCCGCACTACACACTTGTGGAAGCCCTTCCGACGTTAAAGGCCGGGGAACAGTCGGTGCTGATGAAAGAAGCCATTGTTTCCTACTTCATGGAAAAAAGCTATCTGGAATGAAAGGAGGGTATTACGCAGTGATTTTTACTTCCAAACGCACACAGGAGGATGAGGCCGGATATGCGGATATGGCCCAGCTCATGTACGACCTGGCTGCGCAACAACCGGGATTTATCGCCGTGGAACACGCCCGGGAGGCCATTGGAATTACGGTGAGTTACTGGGAATCCCTTCAGAGTATTGCTCAGTGGAAAGCTCAGACAGATCATCTTTTTGCCCAACGTCAGGGACGAATGCGATGGTATGAATCCTATCGTATTCGGATATGTAAGGTGGAACGGGAATATGAGTTCCACAAATAAGATTCGCGTACCCAAGGGACTCTAATTGATAGCAATTCCATAACAACACAAGCGTTGGAACGGACTCCCGAAAGTCTTATTTTTGAGCAAACCTCAATCTCGAATGCAAGAACCACTTTCTTTTTCGGCCCGTAACCGCGCAGCAGACATCGCCAAACTTCAAACAGGAAAGACAGACCTCATTGTTATTGGAGGGGGCATCACGGGAGCCGGCATTGCTTTGGATGCCGCTTCCAGGGGGCTGAAGGTAGTACTTCTCGAGAAGGGAGACTTTGCTTCGGGCACGAGTAGCAAATCGACCAAACTTATCCACGGGGGACTCCGCTATCTCAAGCAATTCGATTTCTGGCTCGTCAAGGAAGTGGGGTCTGAACGCGCCATTGTTCATAAACTTGCCCCTCATCTGGTATTGCCGGAAAAAATGTTGCTGCCGCTCATAGAAGGAGGTTCTTATGGAAAGTGGCTCACTTCAATCGGCCTGAAAGTATACGATATTTTGGCCCAGGTTGGAGGGGATGACAAGCGGAGAATGCTCGAGAAAAAAGAAGCGATGGAATTGGAGCCGCTTCTCCCGAAAAAGGGTTTAAAGGGAGCTGGATATTATGCCGAATACCGCACTGACGATTCCAGATTGACCATTGAGAACCTCAAGACGGCCCTCCAGTACGGTGCCAGGGCATTAAACTATGCCGAGGTCACCGATTTTGTGTATACCCCCGAGGGCAAGGTCTGTGGGGTTGTGGTTCAGGATCAGGTTAGGGGGGAAACTTTTGAAATCCGTTCCAGTTATGTCATCAGTGCAGCGGGCCCCTGGGTAGATGAACTCCGGAGTATCAACCGCAGTAAAAAGGGGAAGCGCTTACACCTGACCAAAGGGGTGCACCTGGTTTTTCCCCATGAGAAACTGCCCGTGAAGCAGTCGGTGTATTTCGATGTCCCGGACGGGAGGATGATTTTTGCGATACCCCGGGGAAAAATCACTTATGTCGGCACCACGGATACCAACTATAATTCGGACAAGGACGAGGTACACACCGATTTTGCAGATGCCATTTACCTGATCTCTGCGGTAAACAATATGTTTCCCGATATTGAACTCGAAATGTCCGATATCATTTCATCCTGGGCCGGTCTGAGACCCCTGATTCACGAGGAGGGCAAATCCGCTTCTGAGCTTTCCCGAAAGGATGAAATCTTTACCTCGGATTCAGGCCTGATCAGTATCGCCGGCGGAAAACTGACCGGGTATCGGAAGATGGCGGAGCGGGTTGTAGATCGCATTGTAAGTCAGATCGAAGAGGAGGAGGAAGGTCGGGAAGTATCGGATTGTAAGACGGAAGAAATACCCCTGTGCGGGAGTGATTTCAAGAAGTTCAAACAGGTACAGAAGTATATGGCCCGGGTAGAGAGCAAGTTGGAAGGTGATGGGTTTGGAGCCTATGATGCCTGGTATCTGGTTACGAATTATGGTAAGCAAACGGAATTGATACTGGAAAACTTCCGGGGGCTTTCGGACGCCGACCCTTATTGGCGCATGCTGAAGGCAGAGTTGTTATTTGCACTGGAACACGAAATGGTGCATAACCCCATGGATTTCCTGATCCGGCGTACAGGCCGCCTTTACTTCGACATTGAAAGTGTGCGGGAGCACCTGGAGCAGGTGGCAGATGTATGTGCGCTAGAATTGAAGGCAGATGCCCAAACGCGGAAGGGGTGGGTGAGCGAGATGGAGGAAATTCTCAGGCAACACAGCTCTTTTACGCTTTAATTTCCTGTATTAGCTTATTTTATCGGTGAGTTTGGCAAATACCTGTTTTGGGTTCTGGCCTTTGTAAAGTACCTGGTATACCGCATCAATAATAGGTGTTTTTACTTTTTTGCTAAAATCTTCCTTGATGGCATAGGCACTTTTAACTGCATAATACCCTTCGGCCACCATATTCATTTCCATCATAGCGCTTTTAACCGTATACCCTTTACCGATCATATTCCCGAACATCCGGTTCCGGCTGAATATAGAGTAACCTGTTACCAGGAGATCGCCGAGATACGCAGACTGGTTGATATTCCGGTCGATGTTGTAAAGGCGTTTGGTGTATCGCTTCATTTCCCGGATGGCATTACTCATCAAAACAGCCTGAAAGTTGTCACCATATCCGAGTCCATGGGCAATTCCTGCAGCAATGGCGTAGATATTCTTAAGCATTGCCGCATACTCGGTTCCTATGATATCCTTACTGACTTTGGTTTTGATATAAGAGCTGCTCAGGGCTGCGGCCACCTGCCGGGCTTTCTTTGGGTCGGCACAGGCAATAGTGAGGTAGGAAAGCCGTTCCAGGGCCACTTCCTCGGCATGGCAGGGTCCGGTAATCACCCCGATATCTGTAAATGGGATGCCGTATTCCGTATGAAAGTGTTCCCCGACAATTTTACCGCTCTCCGGGACGATTCCCTTGATAGCCGAAAAAATGGTCTTTCCCTTTAAGGTATCCTGGATTTTGGACAATTCCTCTTCCAAAAAAGCAGAAGGTATGGCGAATATCAGGATATCCGCCCTTGTAATCACTTCGTCTATTTGGTCGGTTAAACGGAGTTTGGAGGTGTCAAAGGTTACAGAGGTCAGATAATTGGGATTATGTCCGTGTTCATGGATATAATCAATGGCGTCTGAATTCCGCATGTACCAGAAGACTTCATCGAGGTTCTCGCAAAGCATTTTAACAATGGCGGTAGCCCAACTTCCTCCACCGAGAACGGCATATTTTTGATACTCCATGACCCCTGATCTGATTTGCGGTTAAAAGTACTTAAAATTTAATGTAGTAATGGCTTGGGAGTACAGGGGTAATGGGACGGGAGGGTCTGAGGATTAATCCTGCCAATCGGTGCCGGCCCGAGATTTTGGGGCCTTATTCGGGTCGGCCCGGTTTATAATGCTATTTTTGCGCCCTTAAAAGCGCATTTTGAAGAAATATTTAAACCTGTTCGACTTTTCCCAGAAAGTCAATTACCGAACCGAAGTGCTTTCGGGTTTAACGGTAGCCCTGGCATTGGTGCCTGAGGCCATTGCCTTTGCCCTGATCGCGGGTCTTTCGCCCCTGACCGGATTATATGCGGCCTTTGTCATGGGCCTGATCACGTCCATATTCGGCGGGCGCCCCGGGATGATTTCAGGAGCCACAGGGGCCGTTGCGGTGGTTATTGTTTCGCTGGCCGCCTCCCATGGGGTGGAATATGTTTTTGCCACAGTTATCCTGGCGGGAATACTTCAGGTTATTGCGGGGATACTCCGGCTGGGTAAATTTATGCGTCTGGTACCCCAACCTGTCATATTCGGCTTTGTCAACGGGTTGGCCATTATAATCTTCCTCTCACAAATGGACCAGTTCAAAACAGCGGACGGGGAGTGGATGCAAGGAACGCTATTGTGGACCTTTATAGGGCTTGTCGCCCTTACAATGGCAATCATCTGGCTCCTTCCCAAAGTGAGTCGGGTGGTTCCGGCCTCTTTGGTAGCAATCCTGGTGGTGTTTGGCCTGGTTCTGGCCTTTGGAATCCCCACCCGGAGTATCGGTGACATCGCTTCTATTAAAGGGAGTTTTCCCCCTTTTCACATTCCGGCCCTCCCGTTGAACCTGGAAACCCTGGGCATTATTTTTCCGTATGCCGCAATCGTGGCTGGAGTGGGGTTGATTGAAAGCCTGCTGACGCTCAACATCGTTGATGAAATCACAGAAACACGTGGAAGAAGCAATAAGGAGGCCGTGGCTCAGGGAACGGCCAATATTTTATCCGGCTTTTTCTCGGGTATGGGTGGGTGCGCCATGATCGGCCAAAGCCTTATCAATACTTCCAATGGGGCCCGTGCAAGGCTCTCCGGAATTGTGGCTGCCCTTATGTTACTCGCATTTATCATGTTTGGGGCCCCCCTGATCGAAAGGGTGCCTATGGCTGCGCTTACCGGCCTCATGATTATGGTAGCCCTCGGAACCTTTGAATGGGCCAGTTTACGCACCTTCCGCAGGATGCCCAAATCGGATGTCCTTGTCATGATCCTGGTGACCCTGGTGACAGTGTTCCTTCACAATCTGGCCCTGGCTGTACTGGTCGGGGTGATCATTTCCGCCCTGGTTTTTGCATGGGACAATGCGAAGCGGATCCGGGCCCGGAAATATATCGATGAGGCGGGAGTGAAGCACTACGAGATTTACGGACCCCTCTTCTTCGGCTCCATTGGTTTGTTTAACGAGAAGTTCGACGTGCAGGGTGATCCTGAGGAAGTGATTATCGACTTCCAGGAGAGCCGCATCGTAGATATGTCTGCTATAGAGGCTTTAAACAAGATAACTGAACGCTACCTGAAGGTTGGAAAAAAAGTACATCTGAAACACCTGAGTTCAGATTGCCTGAAACTGCTTAAAAATGCTGATGAAATCATAGAGGTCAATGTTCTGGAAGACCCTACCTACAAGGTGATTACCGATACCCTTTAAGGGATTTACTATTTCATTTTTTACTCGTTTCCCGGGGCTTCGCATCTGTTTGGGGCACGGGGCATCTCAGTATTCTGAATTCGACATCCCTGAGGGCTGGAATATTGTAAATGGCCCTGAAATGCGTTAACTTGATGGAATAACCGGAATGTGATATGGAGGGGATACCCCCTTAAGCTGATCCTTCCGCAAAACCACCGCCATGGAAGACGCTGGAAAAAAAAGGGAAATGGGCAACAAGGCCCATGAGGCTATCCCGGGAAACCCTTCAACAGCCACCAGTAGTAAAAAGAAGCTCAATGATCGCTCAAACCGCCAGTCCCTGGAGTTCTTCAGCGAAACGGATTGGAAGCATTGGATCGAAGAGGGTTACGTGATAGTAAAAGGGGCTATTCCCGTATCCCGTGCTCGCAAAACGGCTGCCTTTATTTGGGAGTTTGAAGAGAAAGACCCTTCAGATCCGACGACCTGGTATGCGCCTCCCAGGGCGGAAATGCAGATGAAGGAATTGGCCGGGACCGGAATGGTCGAGCTTTACAACCATCAGTACTTATGGGATAACCGCCAGGAGGAGCGGATTCACAAAGCCTTCTCTGATCTTTGGGGGACTGAGGAGCTCTGGGTAACTATTGACCGGGCAAACCTGAATTTCCCCTCCCGCCCGGGACATGAACAGAAGGGTTTTATCCACTGGGATTACGATCCGGAAACGCGTCCGCAGAATGTTCAGGGTGTTTTGGCGCTCTCCGACCAAACCGACCCTGAAATGGGGGGATTTCAGTGTATTCCCTGGCTATACAGAAACTACGATCAATGGAAGCAAGACCAACCGGCAGGCCGGGATCCTTTTCAACCAGATATTACGGGATTGGAAGAGAAATTGGTCAAAGTAAAACTCGAGGCGGGTGACTTGCTGATTTTCAATAGCCTTTTACCCCATGGGATTCGCCCAAACCGCTCCCGCGACAAAGTACGCATTGCCCAGTATATTTCAATGATGCCAGCGGAACCCGAAAACGAAGCCCTCAGAAACTGGCGAATTCATTCCTGGAAGAACCGCGTCGCCCCTGAAGGATATGCATTCCCCGGTGATCCGAGAAAGTGGGAAGAGGAGCGCTACAAAACCGCCCACCTCTCGCCGCTGGGAAAGAAGTTACTCGGTCTGGAACCCTGGTAAACCTTACTCGCGGATCAGGCTGATGGCCAGCCCGCCTCCCGCTGCCAGGCGGTAATTCATTTTGGAGTTGCGGTCAATCGAAGTTTTCTCAATTTTTATATCCGTCGGGTTGTCCTTGTAATGGGCCTGGGCCCCATCCCGATATACCGTCGCGCTAAAACGCGCTCCTTCGGGCAGAAAACTGAAATCGATCTCAAGATCCCTGGCGGCCTCATCTGTGATGGCCCCAACAAACCAGTTCCCCGTTTCCCTTTCCTCCCGGGCAATGGCCACAAAATCCCCCACCTCCCCACTGAGGACTTTGGATTGTTCCCAATCCACACCGACATCCCTGATAAATTCAAATGCCGGTTGGCCTTCATAATTTTGGGGTAAGTCACAGGCCATCTGGATGGGGCTGTATATCACGACGTATAAGGCCAGTTGCTGGGCCAGGGTGGTGTTGATCTGGCTTCCGGGTTTCTGCGCCAAACCGATGTCAAAGATCCCCGGGGTAAAATCGATAGGTCCTGCGAGCATCCGTGTAAAAGCCACTATGGGAAGGTGCTCAGGGGGGTTCCCCCCTTCCACCGACCAGGCGTTGAATTCCTGCCCCCGCAACCCTTCCCGGGAAATGGCGTTCGGATAAGTCCTTCGTAAACCTGTGGCCTTGATTGGCTCGTGGGCATTGATCGCTACTTCGTATTTGGCAGCTGTTGCCAGCACATGGCGATAGTGGTTGACCATCCACTGCCCGTGATGGTATTCTCCCTTCGGGATAATTTTTCCTACATACCCCGTCTTCACGGAATGAATTCCCAAATCCTTCATCAGGGCATAGGCGGTATCCAATTGTTTTTCATAGGTCCTGGGTGCAGCCGAAGTTTCATGGTGCATTATGATCTCTACTCCTTTTTCCCGCCCATATGCAGCCAACGCCTCGATATCATAATCGGGATAGGGGGTGACAAAATCAAATACCCCTTCCCGGTCTTCAAAACCAATCCAACGTTCCCAACCGGTATTCCATCCTTCCACAAGCACTCCTTTGATGTTGTTTTCAGCGGCAAAGTCGATATACCGGCGGGTGTTTTCAGTGGTGGCCCCGTGTTTACCGTGGGCCTTCCCGGTATCCACCCACCGGCCGGATTCATCCAAAGTCATCCCGTAATCCCAGGTGGCGACCGCCAGGTGCATTTCCCACCAGATCCCTACGTATTTCATGGGGGTAAACCAGGAAACATCTCCCAGTTTATTGGGCTCATTCAGGTTTTCAATCAACCTGGATTCAATCAGGTCTCCGGCTCGGTCGGCGATTTGTACGGTCCGCCAGGGGGTGTGGAAAGGCAGGGCGCGCCCGACTTTGTAATCCCGGAGTTCCGAACCAACCAGGGCACTGCTGAGCTTCAGATTTTCGGGATCAACCTTTAAGGTCATCCCGGCATAGTCTGTCAGGTCTGCCTCGTGAAAACTAAGGTGAACGCCTTCGTCAGTGCGCATGGTTACAGGAGTATTCACTGCATTTTCCGGGATATAGGTAGAAGCCAGGTTTGGATGATCCCGCTTGGAAATAGCGTTGATTTCAGAAACACGGGTCGTGTTGTAAAGGTGCTCATAAATGTCCCAGTCCCCGGGAATCCACCAGCTCATATGATCCCCGGTA
>CAZEQO010000076.1:0-1987 GCA_964514365.1 uncultured Robiginitalea sp.
TCTCTTAAAAGCAATTCATGAATTAAAACAAGAAGACCCTGATTTTGAAATGTACGTAATGTTGGGTGCCTGGATCGATTGTAAAAATGCCTGGACGGATAAGGAGCCCGATCACCAGCAGGAGAGCAGTGCCAATGCGGGGGAAATTGCGCAAGCCGTTGTGTTGGCCAATGCGTATCCGGATATCGTAAAAGTGCTCGCAGTAGGCAACGAGGCAATGGTGAAGTGGGCTACCAGTTATTATGTGCAACCCAGGGTTATCCTTAAATGGGTGGTCCACCTGCAGAAACTGAAGGCAGAGGGCAAACTTCCTGAATCGCTCTGGATTACCAGTTCGGATGATTTTGCCTCATGGGGGGGCGGGGAGCAGCAGTATCATACCCCGGCGCTTGCAAAACTTATTGAAGCGGTAGATTTTATCTCCATGCACACTTACCCCTATCACAATTCCCACTATAACCCGGAATTCTGGAAAGTACCGGAATCAGAGGAGAACCTCACAGATATTGAAAAAGTAGATGCTGCCATGGTCCGTGCCGTAGAATTTGCCAAAAACCAGTATAGGGCAGTCTCCGGGTATGTTAAGGGTTTAGGGTTTGAAAAGCCTGTACATATAGGAGAAACGGGATGGGCGAGCGTTTCCGATGGGTTTTATGGCCCTGAAGGTTCCCGGGCGACAGATCAGTACAAGCAGGCCCTCTACTATAAATTGATCAGGGAATGGACCAACGCAGAAGGTATTTCCTGTTTTTATTTTGAGGCATTTGATGAGCCATGGAAGGATGCTGCCAACAAAACGGGTTCAGAAAATCACTTCGGATTGTTTACTGTAGAGGGGAATGCAAAGTACGGCCTTTGGGATATGGTAGACCGAGGGCTTTTTAAAGGGTTATCCCGTAATGGAAGTCCGATTAAAAAGACCTTCGGAGGGGTTAAGGACTCTGTGCTATCAAATGTTCTTCCACCTCCGGCCCAAAATGAAAAAACCGAGGCAAATTGAACTTTTTGCGAAATAATCCTATAATCCCTATGCGATGCTTAAGAAAATACTTACACTTTTTACCCTTGTCCTGATGGTAAGCTCATGCCAGACTGAGGAGAAATTAGCCGTTGAAATTTTCGAAACTGCAGCGTCAGGTAATAAATTGACGCCGGTTGCTCAATCTGGCGAGAATACAGCTACTATTGAGATTCGTTTAAGTCCTGAAAACCGATACCAAACCATTACCGGGTTTGGGGGCTCATTTACGGAGGCTTCGGCTTCCCTTCTCAATCGGTTGGGTCCTGAAAATCGTAAAAAGGTCCTGAAAGCCTATTTTGGATCTGACGGGGCCCGGTATTCCCTTACGCGAACCCATATGAATTCGTGTGACTTTGCCTTGAGTAATTATTCCTACGCCCCGGTGGCTGGGGATTTGGAACTGCAGCACTTCTCTATTGATGAAGACCGGGATGACCTGATTCCCATGATTCAGGAGGCGATGGAAATCTCTGAAGACGGGTTTAAGATTCTGGCTTCACCCTGGACCGCTCCTCCCTGGATGAAGGACAATGGGGATTGGCGTGGCGGCAAGTTGCTTCCCGAGTACTATGATACCTGGGCTTTGTTTTTCTCGAAATATATGGAGGCCTATGCCCGGGAAGGTATTCCAATCTGGGGTTTTACGGTCGAAAACGAACCCCTGGGGAATGACAACAATTGGGAAAGCATGCATTTCACACCTGAGGAAATGACAGCCTTTGTCAGGAATCATCTCGGGCCAAAACTCAGAGCAGACGGCCATTCGGCAAAAATCCTGGGGTATGACCAGAACAGGGGGGAGGAACTTAAGGACTGGGTAAACGCCATGTATACGGACCCGGAGGCGGCAGAATACTTTGACGGGACGGCTGTACACTGGTATGGCAGTACGTATGATTGGTTTGCGGAGAACCTGCAATTTGCCCATGATAAAGCCCCTGGCAAACACCTTATTCAATCGGAGGC
>CAZEQO010000076.1:2030-13408 GCA_964514365.1 uncultured Robiginitalea sp.
TAAGCACCTGCATCCGAAGTATGTTCCCGTCTACCGATATGCCCGGGATATTATCGGTTGCATGAACAACTGGGTGGATGGATGGATCGACTGGAATATGGTTCTGGATCGGCAGGGCGGGCCGAACTGGTTTAAGAACTGGTGTGTGGCCCCTGTTATCGTAGATCCGGACCAGGATGAGGTTTATTTTACACCCCTGTATTACACCATGGCCCACTTTAGCAAGTATATCCGCCCGGGGGCCGTTCGGATTGGATTCGAAAACACGGACGAATCGCTAATGGTTACAGCGGTTGAGAATCCCGATGGGTCTGTGGTCCTGGTCGTTCTCAACCAGGAGGCATCATCCCGAAATTTTCGCGTAACCCTAAATGCCAGGTCCACAGTTATAACCATAAGTCCTCGAGCCGTTCAAACGGTAGTCATTCCATCACCTAACCCATCAACCTAAAAAAACCATGAGTAACGCAACAACTAAAACAAGAGGAAAAGTACCCTTTGGGGATAAAGTCGCATTTGGAATAGGCATGTTTGCGAACCAGATGTTTCCCGCAGCCCTTGCCATTTTTATGGTGGTGCTTGTACAGGATCTCGGGTTCCCGGGATGGATGTGGGGGGTTTTGTTTTTTCTCCCCAGGGTGTTCGATTCCATTACCGATCCTATAATGGGTTTTATTTCGGATAACACAAAATCCCGTTGGGGAAGGCGCCGGCAGTATGTCCTGCTCGGGGCTTTGATCATGGGGATTGCGTTTGTGGTTATGTGGCAGTTGTACCGGGAGAACGGGGTCGACTATAATTTTACATTTTTTCTGTTGTGGTCCTTTGTCTTTTACCTGGGGCTGACCATTTTTAGTGTCCCCTATGTGGCTATGGGTTACGAGATGAGTAATGATTTCCATGAGCGAACCAGCATTATGGCTGTGGCGCAATGGATCGGTCAGTGGGCTTGGGTTATCGCCCCCTGGTTTTGGGTAATCATGTACGATCAGGGCTGGTTTGAATCTGCCGATGTCGCCACACGTACCCTGGCCGTCTGGGTCGGAATTTTCTGTATGGTATTTGCAATGGTTCCCGCTATTTTCCTCAAAAGCAAATCCACAGTCAATGAAGATTATTCCCCCCTGACAGTTAGCAATATAGGTGGAAGTCTGAAAGAGATACTTCAGGGATTTGTAGAAGCCTTTAAATCCCCGCCTTTTCGGAAATTGTGTATAGCTACCTTCTTTATCTTCAATGCCTTTAATACCATTGCTGCCTTTTCCTTCTTTATTGTGGTGTACTACCTCTTTAATGGAGATGCGGGAGCAGCAGGGATTTGGCCAACGCTTTTCGGGAGTTTGGGAGCGCTGATTACTACCTTTTTAGTGATTCCCATTGTGACAAAAATGTCCAAGGTAATGGGTAAAAAGAAGGCGTTTGTGACGTCCCAGGGAATTTCGGTCCTGGGGTATATCATGCTTTGGTTTTTGTTTATCCCCGGAAAACCCTTTATGTTCATTTTCGCCCTGCCTTTTTTCTCCTTTGGTATTGGAAGTTTATTTGTACTGATGATGTCAATGACCGCAGACGTTATTGATCTGGATGAGCTCAGCAGCGGAAAGCGAAGAGAAGGAATATTCGGAGCTATTTACTGGTGGATGGTCAAGTTTGGATTCGCTATTGCAGGTTTATTAAGCGGCGCAATTTTGTCTTTAGTAGGCTTTGATGCGGATGCCGCCCAACAGACAGAGAGCGCCATTACGGGTTTAAGGGCATTCTACTCCGGAGTTCCCATACTCGGGACGCTCATTGCCATATATGTTATGTGGGATTACGATGTGACTGAAGAGCGTGCCAATGAAATAAGGGCTGAACTCGAGAAGCGAAAAGAAAAGCCGGCGACTTCAACGTCCGCGTACTATCCGCCAGATCAACTTATGTCTTTACTAGAGGGCGATGTAGACCTGGACCTGGCTTCAGATGTATCCTTCGATAACAAAAATGAGGCTGAGATACAGAAACTCTTTTCAGCCTCTTTGCAGCGAGGAATTCACGGCTTGTGTTTTAGTCCTTATAGTGAAGGGCAGGATATTGGAGATATCCTCTCAGAGTCCCAAATTAGAAAACGAATGGAGATTATCGAACCCTATACCCAATGGGTGCGTTCGTTCTCCTGCACGGACGGAAACCAATTTATTCCCCAAGTGGCGCGGGAAAAAGGGCTAAAGACGATGGTTGGCGCCTGGATCGGCAAAGACAAAGCGCGTAATGAGAAGGAAATCCAGGGCCTGATTGCCCTGGGGAAAGCCGGGATGATAGACATTGCCGCGGTTGGGAATGAGGTCCTGCTCCGCAGTGAGTTGTCTGAAGCGGAAATACTCGAGTATATGCAAAGGGTGAAAGCGGCTTTGCCGGGAATACCCGTAGGATATGTGGATGCCTATTACCAGTTAATCCAACGTCCCGAGCTCCTGGCAGCCTGCGATGTAATCCTGACAAACTGCTATCCGTTCTGGGAAGGCTCAGACATCCACAAGGCAGCGGGATACCTTAAGCGTATGTACCAGCTCACCCTGGAAGTATCTAAAGGTAAACAAGTGATCATCACAGAAACCGGGTGGCCCAACAAAGGCAGTAAGAGGGAAGCTGCGGAGCCTTCCTCCGTGAACGCCATGAAATATTTTATCAATGTCAGCAAATGGCAAAAGGAAAACGATTTACCCCTCTTTTATTTCACGTCTTTTGATGAATCCTGGAAACTCCATCATGAAGGTGACGTGGGTGCCGGATGGGGAATTTGGGATCAGAACGAACACTTAAAATACGAATAGGTAATGTCATACAGAGAAGATAAGCGCCTGGCACTCGCTGCCACTGAGTTATCGGGATTAAGCGGGGAAGATTTGAAAGAAAAAGCCCGGGAGGTCCTGGCGATGGGAATGCACGGCTTATGTTTCAGTCCATATGAAGAGGGACAAAAACCCGGGGAACGTATTTCTGAATCCCAGATTAGAAGGCGTATGGAGATTATAAAGCCCTACACCCAATGGATCAGGTCTTTTTCCTGTACGGAAGGAAACGAAAAAATTCCAGGGATTGCCAAAGACTTAGGGATCAAAACCATGGTGGGCGCCTGGTTGGGAGATGACCCGGAGATCAACAGGGAGGAAGTAGACAACCTGATCCTGTTGGCCAAAGAGGGCCTCATTGATATTGCAGCCGTAGGGAACGAGGTTTTACTGCGGGGTGACCTGACGGAAGAGGAACTCCTCGGATTTATACATGAGGTAAAGTCCGCAGTACCGGACCTGCCGGTAGGATATGTGGATGCCTATTATGAATTCGTCGACCACCCCAGGATCACAGAGGCCTGTGACGTGATCCTGGCCAACTGCTATCCTTTCTGGGAGGGATGTCATTTAGATTATTCCATACTCTATATGAAAGATATGTTTCAGAGGGCTTTACGGGCGGGGAACGGAAAAAAGGTAATTGTATCCGAAACAGGCTGGCCCAGTGAGGGGAGCAGTACCAATGGTGCACACCCCTCTTTTGAGAATTTTTTGAAATACTTTATCAATACCCAGAAATGGGCAACTGAGGATGACATTGAAATTTTTTACTTTTCATCTTTCGACGAATCCTGGAAGGTGGGGGCCGAGGGAGATGTAGGGGCTTTTTGGGGGCTGTGGGATAAGCATGAGGAACTAAAATTCTGACAAGAAGATTTTTTTCGCTACTTTGAGTTTTGGAGCCACCCAATACCAATGACCCACCGTCCTGCATACATTACCATACGAACTATTTGGATACTCCTGTCGACCCTTATGGGGATTGGGGCTCAAGCGCAAAACGATTCCATTTCAAAATCTAAAATTGCAGTAGAATACACGGACAAGGGATTTCAGTTTACAACTGCAGATGACCGTTTTCAATTGCACCTTGAATCCCGGTTTCAATTTCGTTTTGCGACTCCGGGGGATCAAAACCCGCTGACGTTGGACGACCTGGAGAGCAATGAACCGGTTTTCAAAATCAACCGGGCGCGCTTAAAGATAGGGGGGCACGCCTTTGAGCCTTATCTCAAGTATTACTGGGAATATGAATTGTCTCAGGGCAACCTCCTGGATTTCAGGGTGATGTTTGAGAAATTCCCGGCCTTTAATATCAAGGTAGGGCAGTGGAAGACCTATTACAACCGGGAGCGTGTTATTTCTTCCGGCAAACAGCAATTGGTCGATCGCTCTATTATTACCCGACCGTTTACTGTAGATCGGCAACTCGGCCTCTCCTTTTACGGGCGCCTTTTTGAGGGTCGCCTGGCGGATCTCACCTATCATGCTTCCATGCTTACAGGAACAGGTCGGGGGGAGGTGGAAAACGACGACGGCCACTTTATGTACGTGGGGCGGTTGCAGTGGAATTTCCTGGGGAGGGAACTGCCGATGACAGGATCGGATCTTAGTTTTCACGACAGGCCCACGGGGTTGATTGCCCTTGGAGGAGTAACCAACCGCAGTCCGTATACCCGTTTCTCCCAGGCGGGTGGGGGACAGTTGTTTGGCCTTGAAGATGGCCTGCCCGGTCAATACAGGGTAAACCAGGGATTGTTGGAAACCGCGTTTATGTATCGTGGTTTCTCATGGCAAAATGAATTCCATACCAAAGAAATACAAGATAAGATCAACGGGGGCACGACCCGGCTTACAGGAAGTTATTATCAGGCCGGGTACTTCTTTTCCCATCTCTGGAAGGCCATCCCGGAACCTTTGGAGTTGGCGGCTCGTTACGCCCGCTACACCCCGAATACGGATCGGCGTGACTTTTTTGAGGAAGAGTTTGCCCTTGCCCTTAACTGGTTTTTTAAAGGGGGGCACCGCAATAAACTCACTGCGGAAATCACCGTATTTGACTTCCAGACGGACATTCAACAACTTGAAAACACTACGCGTTTCCGCATTCAGTGGGATATTTCGTTTTAAGGAGGAATACCCGGGCTTCTTTTGAGTAATGGCCCTCGTCACTGTATTTGAGATAAACAGAAAGCCCACCAATCCTGGCGGGCTTAATTTATAAAAAGAGGATCTGAGCATACGCTCCCAGGTATTCCCCAATGTTTAGTGCTACTCTATGCCTACCGGAAAGGTCTGGGCAATGTCAGTTTCACCCCCGGCATCGGCCAGGCTGCCATCATTGGGCTTTTTAAGATCGTGACGAAGGGTAAAAGTGAGGTTCCCGGTACTTTCATCACCGGCAGAAAAAGTAAATTGGGTTCCCAGGGGGTCTCCGTTTCCGTCAAAATTTGAATAATCCGTCGTAGCTGAAAGGCTCGCTCCTATCGAATAGAAAAACTGGTGTTCGTCGGCTTCCTCCTCTACTTCCAGGGTGATGTTATCCGGAGGAGTTTCAGTTTCATTGAGCAACACAATACGTCCATCATAGACCGTACGGGCATTAAAGTTCCCGGAAACAGTAATTACAGGGGGTTCGGGTCCGTCTCCGTCGAGATCCCTGGATTGGAGTTGAACTGTTGTGCCTCCGCCCTGGGGGACCAGGGTAATCGTCATGGTGGTGATGACTTCTTCTTCATTCACCGGCTCCGGATCATCATCAGAACAGGAAGTCAGGACCAGGCCTGCAAAAGCAAAGAGGGATAGGAATTGAATTGTTTTCATAGCAATAGATTTATAATGTGGATTAGTAATAAAGTTTTAATTGTAAAATGATGTTGCGTCCCATGTCATCCGCAAAGTATCGGTTGCGGTTCAGGTATTCCCTGTAGTTGGTATTCGCCAGATTTTCTACAGCAATACCGGTGTTTAAAACCAGTTTTTCAGAGAGGGAAAAGTCCATGCCTGCCCGCAATGTCAGTAAATGGTATGCCGGTGGCGGGGTATTGATTTCAAGTTCTACGAGTTGCTGCTCGGCTGGAGAAAAGACAAAAATATTAGGGGGTGCCTCATTCTGCCGAAAAACATAGGTACTTTCCAGACTAGCTTCAAACCCGTTCCATTCGGCCTTGCGAAACGCAATGGAATTACGGGTAATGGGTGCAGGGATATTGATCAGGGGCTCGTCCTGATCCAAATCATTTCCCTTGGTTAGTGAAAAATGATGTCGCGATTGCCATTGCGGACTCCATTGGTAGTATCCGGAGAAATCCACGCCGGCCAAACGGGCATCCGTTTGTCGATAGCTCCAAACCGGAAAGGCGCCCCTGATAGTAAACTCAGCCCCGGTGGGTTCCAGGAGAATAAAATCCTGTATAAAATTCAGATAAGGCTCAAGGGTAAGTCCCCAACGCTCACCACTGCGGTTATAGGCGATTGAAATCCGTTGGGAGGTTTCCGAATCGATTCGCAAATCCCCCAATTCAATACGCGCTGCGGAATGGTGCAGCCCATCGCTGAATAATTCCGAAGGGTTGGGTGGGCGCTGCCCCAGGGCGTAATTGGCCCGAATTTCCGAGTCGGCATCCAGGCTGAACCGCACACCTGCGGATCCGGAAAAGTTATGGAAATCAAAAACGGGATTGGTCAGCAATTGCGTTCCGAGATCCTCTATAATGAATTCGGGGAAGTCCTCATCGTAACCGCGCTCTTCCCACCGGGAGGTCCGGTAGAACTTCAGGGCATCAATACGACTGAAATCATATCGGATACCCGCATCAAATAGCCAGTTTTCATTGAGGCGGTATTCCCCGATCAGAAAGGTGCCGAATTCGTATTTATCGTAGTCCGGGATCAACCTTCGGACCCCGGTATCCGGATTGGCAAAGTTATTCTGGTATCTTCCGAGAATACCCGCCTGCACCTCCAGGTTTGAGGAGGCATCCCATGTAAAATCAGTCATCAGGGTGTGGGTGGTTAGCTCCAGGTCTATCGCCGGTTTATCCCGGTCAGCACCCACCCGGACATCGTATTCGAACCGGCGGTTATTTTGAAAATCGTACTGGGCGGTCCATTTCCCCAAACCGGGTATCCTCAGATAGTAATTGAATTTTCCAAGGTGGTGGGCCACTTCCTGCCGCGGTACGCCCAGTTCATATGTAAAGGGTTCAATCACTGAGGGTGTCCCGGAATTGATGCTTTCGATCAGGTCGTCTACATTTCCGATATGCGAGGCGCGCAATATAGCTATGTCCGCCTGGTAGTACGAGTAGTCAAAATCCCATCCCTGGTTAATCAGGCGTTTGCCCGCATGAAAGGAGAGGCCCAGATCCTGCATCCCCGTATTTGATAGTACATAATCCGGGGCTTCCCGGTCCCCCAAACGTTTAAAGGAGGCCTGCCCGTTTAAATACCAACCGCTCTCAAAAGTACGTGTGAGTTCAGTACTGACATTACCACCCCATCCGTTGGACATCAGGGTCATCAGTGTTTTACCGAAGAGGGAATCTGCAATAGCCACCCGCTCTCGTTCAATAACCACAAGACCGCCAATGGCGTCTCCCGCATACTTCAGGGCAGCGGCGCCTTTGATTACCGAAACCTGATCGGCTGAATTAATATCGATATTTGGAGCGTGTTCATCTCCCCATTCCATATCCTGCATACGCACCCCGTCATTGAGGATAAGAACCCTGCTTCCCGTAAGTCCGTTGATCGCAGGTTTAACAATATTGCTTCCTGTTTTAAGTGTGGAAACCCCGCTAATTTCACGGAGAGCGTCTCCCAGGGTACCACTGCTGTAATTCTCTAAAGTTTGGGTGGAGAGCCTTTGTTCCTGGGCAGTATTGGAAATATCGGGGAGCAGGTCGCCCACTACCTGTACTTCTTCCAATTCCTCCAGGTGGTGTTCCATTTGAAAATCACGCTGGGTATTGCCCAAAATTTCAACCTTAAAAATTAAAGTCCGACAAAGCCTGTGCGACACTTCCACTTCGTAAGTTCCATGGCAAACTCCTTCAATCCGGTAGCGACCCTCAAAATCGGTCAGAACCGCCCTGTCAATTTCCAAAATGTACACTGTAGCTCCAACAAGGGGTGTCTGGTCATGGAAATCAAGTACCTGACCATAGAGGGCCTCCTGGCACTGCTGTCCGATTGCGGCATGGTAAACAAATAAACCCAGCGCTATTGCTAAAAGAGTTCTCATAAAAAGGAAACTATCGGGATAATAGGCTCCAAGAAGGTTGGGGCCTTAATATGGACACGTCTGGAGAAATCAGATAGTGGGAGGGGGTCGCCCAAATAACGGCTCCCAGGCCAATCGGTCCTTCGGATTGGAAAGATAGCAGGTAAGTATTTGATTTTGAGCCGGTGCGGTTGGGATAATATCCAGATGCGATACCGTGGCGGGCTCAAGGGGAGTGCTTTGCAATACCAGGGCATAATCGCACCATTCACAGGTAACCTGATCGTTATCCTGACCATGGGAGAGCACGTGGAATTCAAGGCCTTTGGACCCCAAAAAGAGGGTCAGCAAGAATAGAGCGGGAAAGAGTCGCTTTGCACTTTTCTGCATGGAGCGAAATTACATTTTTAGATTCGGTTCTGGTGTTAATGAAATGTGAACGACCTGACCGGGGATAGCGCATCGCTCCCTGAGGCTGAATCGTCGCTCCGACCCATACAGTTTGTTTAACCGACATTCGGGCTGAATGAATATCTTTGAACCTGCTTGCGGATCAATTCCCCGTGAAATCAGTAAATAATGACATTCTATAAACCACTGGTAAACCTATTGCTTCTGGCTATTTGTATTTCTTCCTGTTCTGCCCAGTCCAGACTGGAGTCCGGGGAGCGGGAAGTCGTGGTTGCGGAAACCCTGGAGTACTATCTCTACTTTCCCCCGGATTACGAGCAGTCGTCCGGGGCCAAATTTCCGCTCTTGTTATTCCTGCACGGGGGAGGGGAATCAGGAGGTGCGTTGGATGCACTGCAAAAGAATGGTCCGCCAAAGCTTTTGGCCGAAGGGAAAGATTTTCCGTTTTTAATCCTGGCACCCCAGAATCCTCACAAACAAAAATGGTGGAATGTTCAGGCGGTGATGAAACTACTGGAAAGTGTTGTAGAAGAAAACCGGGTAGATCCGGACCGACTCTATCTGACAGGTTTGAGTCGGGGGGGCAATGCCTGTTGGGAAATCGCCACGCAGTATCCCGAAACCTTCGCCGCTATGGCCGTGGTTTGCGGTATGACACCTTTGCCCTATGCCCATTGGATTGACAAAGCTATGCCCATTCGGGTCTTTCACGGAACTGAGGATCCGGTCATTCCGTTTTCAGAATCAGAAGAAATGGTTCGAAAACTTCGGGAGATGGGTTACAACGTGGAACTTACCCCTTACACTGGCGTAGGGCATAATTCCTGGGAAAAGGCCTATTTGGAAGAAGACCTGTACACCTGGTTTTTAAAACATTCAAAATAGCCATGTGGCAAGGGCACCTGCCCTGGGAAAGACCAAAAACGGTTTCTTTCCCCTTACACACTCCCGCCGGACAGCGGTTAATCGGGTGGGATTTGTATTTTTGGCACAATTGTAATCGGACCTCATGAAAAAATGCCCCTTTATTCCCCTGGCGTATAGTCTTTTGTCACTCCTGATGATTTCTTCCTGTGGGGAACCCCAAAAGGACAGGGCAGAAGGTAATACCCTTGGGGGTGAAACGAGTCCGTATTTACAGCAACACGCATCCAATCCGGTGCACTGGAAGGCCTGGGATGAATCGATTTTCGAAAAGGCCGAAGTCCAGGATAAGCTGGTGCTCATCAGTATTGGATATTCCTCGTGTCACTGGTGTCATGTTATGGAGGAGGAGACCTTTGAGAACGACTCTGTAGCGGCGTATATGAACGAGAATTATATCAGCGTTAAGGTGGATCGGGAAGAACGTCCGGATGTGGATCAGGTCTATATGACAGCGGTTCAACTGATGACCGGATCAGGCGGGTGGCCCCTGAATGTCATTGTCCTGCCCAACGGGAAGCCCATATACGGGGGTACTTATCATACAAGGGAGCGCTGGCTTCGGGTTCTCAATGAAGTGCAGCAGCGGTACGAAAGCGATCCTCAGGGACTCTCGGACTATGCCGATCGGGTCGCACAGGGCATACAGGAAGTAAATTTGATTCCCGAAACCGTGGTGGAATCCGATCAGAACCCCAGGGTAGTCGAAGAGGCTGTGGGCCTCTGGCAATCCAGATGGGACGTTCAGTGGGGTGGAAATGCAGGAGTTCAGAAGTTTATGCTTCCCTGTGACCTCTCGTTTTTGATGACCTACTCATACCTCTCAGGGGATCAGAAATCCCGGGATCACGTGAAAACCACGCTCGACCGCATGGCTCACGGCGGTATATTTGATCAGATAGGTGGGGGTTTTTTTCGATACAGTACCGATTCCCGGTGGCATATACCCCATTTTGAAAAGATGCTCTACGACAATGCACAGCTCCTGAGCATTTACAGCAAGGGATATCAATTGTTTTCCGATCATGAATATAAAGAAATTTCCGAGCGTATCCTGTCGTTTTTAATCCGGGATATGAAGGCGCCGGATGGTGGTTTCTACGCTGCTCTGGACGCGGACAGCGAAGGGGAAGAAGGAAAGTTTTATCGCTGGACATCCGAAGAGCTGCAGAAGCTTGTGGGTAGTGATTACGAACTTTTCAGCGCGTATTACGGAATTGTTCCCGAGATGGCATGGGAATCCGAATTCTTTGTGCCCTACAGAAGGACATCAGATACGGATTTTGCGAAATCGCAGAAGCTCGAACCCGCCCGGTTAGAGCGTTTGAAAAGGACCTGGCAAAACCAACTCTTGCAAAAGCGCTCCGGCCGTGTTTTTCCGGGTATCGACGATAAGATTATCACTTCCTGGAATGCCCTGCTGGTTATCGGATTGACGGATGCCTTTGATGCTTTTGGAGACGGGAGCTATCTGGATGAGGCTCGGGGATTATACGCGTTTTTGAAAAAACACAGCTATGACGGGGAAAATCTCAGGCATAGTTTCAAACCCGGGGATACCCGTTCACAGGGGTTCCTGGAAGACTACGCCTACCTGGCCAGGGCCGCTTTCAGATTGTATCAGGTAACTTCCGACCCTGTCTATCTCACCGATGCGCAAAGCCTTTTGGATGAAATCCAGATGCGGTATTCTGAAGGGAATTCCTCCCTTTACCGGTATCGGGAGAACCCCGGATTGGTCGCCAAGATCATCAAAACGGACGACGGGGTTATGCCTTCACCCAACACTGTGGTGGCCGGACTTTTGTTTGAATTGGGTCACTTTTACTATCGACCCGAATACCTTGAAAAGAGCAGGGATATGATGGGCGCCCTTAGAGACCGGTTTTTTCAGATGCCCGAAAATTACGCAGGATGGGGGCAGCTCTTGCTTCAGCAGCAGCATCCCTACTATGAGGTGGCTATTGCCGGACCCCGGGCCCTGG
>CAZEQO010000077.1:0-6528 GCA_964514365.1 uncultured Robiginitalea sp.
CAAATTAACAAAAATTAGCCGTTTTGAGCCTTAAATTCCTTTAATTTTTCGATCAATTCAGGTACCACCTCAAAAGCATCCCCCACGATCCCGTAGTCAGCCGCCTTAAAGAAGGGGGCTTCCGGATCTGTGTTGATCACTACTTTGGTTTTGGATGCGTTTACACCGGCCAGGTGCTGAATGGCACCGGAAATACCAATAGCGATATAGAGGTTGCTGGCCACGGGTTTCCCGGTTTGACCGACGTGTTCGCTATGGGGTCTCCATCCCAGATCAGAAACGGGTTTGGAACAGGCGGTGGCCGCCCCCAGAACGTCAGCGAGATCTTCGATAAGATTCCAGTTCTCCGGACCTTTCAGGCCACGTCCGCCAGAGACAACGACTTCCGCATCCGCAATAGTGACTTTATCAGAAGCTTTGTCTACAGATGTGGATTTAACCCCAAAATCAGAATCTGAGAAAGTTGCGGAAAATGCTTCTACCTGGGCTTCAACGCTATTTTCAAGGGTTCCGAAAGCGTTGTTTGAGACTCCGATGATGGCCGGTGCCCCCTTTAATTCGGTATACGCAAATCCCTTATTGCTAAATGCAGTACGCTTAACCACCAGCGGATCAGTGGTTTCCGGCAGACTGACTACGTTATTGACGTACCCCGCTTTCAACATCCCTGCCAGGATGGAAATAGCGTATTTGGTATCCGTGCTGGAGCTGGTTACCAACACTTTTGCCCCGGTTTCAGAAACCGCCTGGCGCAGGAGGGAAGCCATTCCCCTGGCATTGAATTCTGCCAGGCGAGGCTCAGATGCATTCAGAACACGGGTTACTCCAAAGGCCCCGAGTTCCTCCGGACTATCTGCATTGACAGAGATGGCAATCACGTCGGTTCCCATGATCCTGGCCAGTTCGCTGGCGTAACTCGCCACTTCAAAGGCACTTTTTTTAAAATTTCCTTTTTCCGATTCTGTATATACGAGTACAGGCATTTTTTTTGCTTTTTTACGATTAAATAACTTTTGCCTCTTTGTGAAGCAGCTCGATCAGTTCGTCAATGTTTTCAGGGTCTACCAATTTGACAGCTCCTTTGGGTGCGGGTTTTTCAAAACGCACATCCAAAGTACCCTCTGCGGCTTCCACGGGAGGAACCACGGTAAGTTTCTTTTGTCGGGCCATCATAATACCCCTCATATTGGGAATGCGCAGGTCGCTTTCTTCAACAAGCCCCTTTTGCCCGCCAATGATCAGTGGCAATGTAGTTTCCAACGTCTCCTTTCCCCCGTCGATTTCCCGTACTGCAGTAACCTTGTTATCTTCAACTTCAAGTGAGATACAGGTATTTACAAAGTTCATATCGAGCATGGCAGACATCATTCCCGGGACCATTCCACCGTTGTAGTCGATAGATTCCCTTCCCGCAATAATCAGGTCGTAACCGCCTTTCTGCACGATTTCCGAAAGCTGGCGGGCTACAAAAATTCCGTCTACTGGTTCTGCGTCGATACGGATACCTTCATCGGCACCAATAGCGAGAGACTTCCTTATAGTGGGTTCTACGGAGGCAGTACCTACAGTAGCTACGTGGACTGTGGCCCCTTGTTTTTCTTTAAACCACATGGCGCGGGTCAGCCCGAACTCATCATTCGGATTGATTACAAACTGCACCCCGGTGGTATCAAAAGCAGTGTTGTCGGATGTGAAATTTATTTTCGAAGTAGTGTCTGGCACGTTACTGATGCATACGAGAATCTTCATAAAAACACGGTTTAAAACGTTTATTACAGGGCCGCTAAGATAGCCAATAATTTTCTAAAATACTATGCATGCATAGTAAAAAAAGTAATGAATTTAATGAACTTCTGTCTCCTGAGTTGCCTTATAATTTTCTATTTTTGTGGGCGTTTAAGGTGCGGAGCGCCTGTGCTTAGAATAAATTTTAGCCATGAAGACGATACAATTCAGAGAAGCCATTGCAGAAGCCATGTCCGAGGAGATGCGCAAAGATGAATCCATTTATCTTATGGGCGAGGAAGTAGCAGAATACAATGGGGCTTATAAGGCTTCCAAGGGTATGCTCGAGGAATTCGGTCCGAGGAGGGTCATCGATACACCTATCTCTGAACTTGGTTTTTCCGGAATAGGTGTCGGTTCTGCCATGATTGGAAATCGTCCGATTATCGAGTTTATGACCTTTAATTTCTCCCTTGTCGGTATTGACCAGATTATCAACAATGCAGCAAAAATGCGGCAGATGTCCGGGGGTCAGTTTAATATACCTATTGTCTTTCGCGGTCCTACAGCTTCTGCCGGCCAGCTTGGGGCAACGCATTCACAGGCATTTGAAAGCTGGTTTGCGAACTGCCCGGGTCTGAAAGTGGTTGTGCCTTCCAATCCCAGGGATGCCAAAGGACTGTTGAAGTCTGCCATCCGGGATGACGACCCGGTAATTTTTATGGAGTCTGAGCAGATGTACGGAGACAAAGGAGAAGTTCCGGAAGGTGAATTCACATTGCCGATAGGGGTGGCGGAAGTCAAGCGGGAAGGAACAGATGTCACCATTGTCTCTTTTGGAAAAATAATCAAAGAGGCCTATGCTGCAGCTGAAACCCTTGAAAAAGATGGTATCTCCTGCGAAATTATAGACCTGATGACAGTGCGGCCCATGGATCATGAAACGATCCTGAATTCTGTAAAAAAGACGAATCGCCTGGTGATTCTGGAAGAAGCGTGGCCTTTTGGTAATGTTGCCACCGAGATTACCTATCAGGTCCAGTCCCAGGCCTTTGATTACCTGGATGCACCTATTGAAAAAATTAATACCGCGGATACCCCTGCCGCGTATTCCCCTGTACTGTTCGAAGAATGGCTCCCCAATCGGGAAGATGTAGTTCGTGCTGTGCGGAAAGTTCTGTACAAATAAAGAGTGTCTTTGTAACTTTTACCCGGCTATACCGACCAAAAAGCAGGGATTTTTCCTTTTATCGTATTCGACTCAATTTTACCTCCAAACATTGGTCGTCCTGTTAGTATGTATATCCGATATAGGGATGGCAGGGCCTTAAAATGGTTTCAAATGCAGCGATGGCTTGCAGTAATGTTTTTTTGGATTGCCTTATTCTCAATGGCTCAAACCAAGGTGGGTGGAGTTGTGGTGGATGAATTGGGGGACCCAGTAGCCTTTGCCAATGTGCTGTTTAAAAATTCCACCGAAGGGACCATCAGCAATGATGATGGTCGTTTTTACCTCGAGAGCGGAAACCGTTTCGATACCCTGGTTGTTTCATTTGTAGGATACACCAGTCGCGAGATTTTGCTTTCCTCCAGGGCCACATTGAATATGGAGATTGTCCTTGTGGAAGGGGAACAACTCGATGAGGTTGTGGTATATGTGGGAAAACAATCCAAGAAAAACAACCCCGCCATTGACATCCTGAGAAAAATATGGGCCAAAAAGCGCTCTAACGGACTGCAGCTTTACGATCAGTACCGCTACGACGAATACGAAAAAATCGAGTTTGATCTCAATACCATCGACAGCGCCCTGATGCAGAGCAAGGTATTCAGGGGTATGGAATTTGTCTTTGAAGATCTGGATACCTCCCGGATTACGGGAAAAACCTACCTGCCTGTATTTATCAATGAAAAATTCACCACCGTCTACGGGGATAACGAGATGAATCTGGACAAGCGGGTGGTAATGGGGAACAAAAATTCCGGTTTTAGCAATAATCAGGCGATCATTGCCTTCGTACAGGATTTGTACACCCAGTATGACGTCTACGATAACTACATAAAACTCTTTGACAAGAGCTTTACCAGCCCACTTTCCAAAACGGGTATTGACACCTATAATTACGTTTTGGCAGACAGCGCTTACATAAAGGATAAATGGTGCTACAATATCATCTACTACCCCAGACGGAAAAATGAGCTCACTTTCAAAGGGGATTTCTGGGTAAATGATACCACCTATGCCATTGCGGAAATCAATATGCAGGTCACCCGGAGCGCAAATGTCAATTGGGTAAAGGAGTTGTATATCGAACAGGAATTCGAAGTGCTGTCCGATTCGGTATTTCTCTTAAAGCGGGACTACCTCCTGACAGATTTTGCCCTCAACAAAAAGGATAAATCCAGAGGGGTTTACGGCAAACGGACAACGGTTTATGACAACTATGTTTTTGACCTGGCCCAACCCAGGGATTTTTATCAGCAAAAACAGGATCCTTTTAACCCCGTGGTCATGGAGCGGAGCGATGCTTTCTGGGAAAACAACCGCCTGGAAGATCTCAACCGGGATGAGGAAGGCATCTACGCCATGCTCGATACGCTTAAAACCGTGCCGAAGTTCAATACCTTTTACTATCTGGCCAGCGTACTCGGCTCGGGCTATATCGAGATTGACAAGTGGAACATCGACCTGGGGGATATCTATAGCGCCTGGGGGTATAACGATGCAGAAGGGGTCCGTTTCCGGGGGGGGGTGCGAACCTTCTTCGGACAAAATGATCCCTGGCGCATCCAGGCATATGGGGCTTATGGATTTATGGACCGGCGAATCAAATACGGCATATCGGGTAAGGTTCTGCTGGATCGCAGGAACCGGTTGATTCTCTCCGGTGGTAATCGAAGGGATATTGAACAACTCGGTTTAAATCTGACGGCCACTACAGACGTCCTGGGGCGCAGTATTGCTTCGGGGAACCTGCTTACCGTTGGGGCAAACGACCGCCTGACCAATATCAACCTGAGTACCCTGATGCTGGAAGCGGAGCCGGTTAAAAACCTTCGTATGCGGTTTGGAACGTCCTTCCGAACCCTGAAATCTGCCCTGCCAGATGCTTTTAGCCTCGATTATCTGGACCCGGACGCCCCGGGGGGCATTTCTTCCCAAATCCGGCAGTTCGACCTGATCACCACCCTGGTCTATACACCGGGGAAGCGAACCATTGGATACGGGGTGGAACGGCGGGATATCAATGATGACTACAGCACGCTTCTTTTGAATTACACCCATGGGGTGCGTGGCTTTTTGGAAAGCGATTTTGACTATCGCAAAATCCAGTTCTCCTACACCCAGCCCTGGCAGCTTGGCGGGTTGGGCCGCCTTACTACATCCGTGGAAGTGGGAAAGACTTTTGGGGCCGTACCCCTGGGATTGCTCAATGTAGTACCGGGAAACCAGACTTTCTTTACCATTTTTAATTCTTTTCCCAACCTCGATTTTTACGAGTTTGTGACCGACACCTACTCCTCCATGCACCTGGAGCATAACTTTAACGGTCGGATTTTCTCCCGGATTCCGCTCCTGAGAGACTTAAACCTTCGCGAAATCGTGGGGTTAAGAGGCGTCTGGGGGGAACTCTCCGAGGAGAACCGGGTACTTAGCTCCCCGACCAATATTCCGCTTCAGGCCCCGGATGACCGGATTTACTGGGAATACTCCTTTGGGGTGGGCAATATTTTCAAAATTTTCCGGATCGATTTCAATTTCCGGGGGAATTATCTGGAAAGCCCGGACGCCCGTCCCTTTAGCGTAACCGGTACCTTCGGCTTTCAGTTTTAAGGTTGGTCCGCTTCGTTTTGCACAAAATCAGGACGCATTTTACTCCGTGAAAGCCGGCCAAAAAAGTGCTTTTATATTCCAACCCCTTTCATTACTTTTGCAGCCGTTTTAAACTACTAAATAACTGACATGATGGAACAAATCGTGAACTATTTATGGGTCTTCGGAGTGCTGGGCCTCATCTTTGTGTTTATTAAAAATGCTTGTGTTTCCAAACAGGATGAAGGAGATGCAAAAATGTCTCGTATTGCAAAAAATATTTCCGACGGAGCGATGTCTTTCCTCAAAGCCGAGTATCGGATACTTGCTATTTTCGTGGCTGCTGTTGCCATTCTGCTTTACTTTAAAGGAGAGAACGAAGCGGGGTCCAACGGTATGGTTGCCGTTTCTTTTATCGTAGGTGCTATTTGTTCTGCGCTGGCTGGTTTTATCGGGATGAAAGTGGCTACTAAAGCCAATGTCCGAACCACCCAGGCTGCCCGTACATCCCTGGGAAAAGCGCTGGAAGTGGCTTTTGCCGGAGGTTCTGTAATGGGACTCGGAGTCGTGGGACTCGGTGTTCTTGGACTCAGCCTTTTGTTTTGGTTGTACAGCAGCTTAGGATGGGCAGGCGGTACGAGTTCTGTAGATGGAATCGCTATGGTACTCAACGTACTGTCCGGTTTTTCCCTCGGGGCTTCCTCTATAGCACTCTTCGCCCGTGTAGGTGGAGGTATTTATACCAAAGCGGCTGATGTGGGCGCAGATTTAGTGGGTAAAGTAGAAGCGGGAATTCCCGAAGACCACCCCCTGAATCCGGCTACGATTGCCGATAACGTTGGGGACAACGTCGGGGATGTCGCCGGAATGGGCGCTGACCTTTACGAATCATATGCAGGGTCAATTCTTGCCACCGCTGCATTGGGTGCAGCACTTCCGCTCGTTGGAAATTATGAGGGAATGACAGCTTCAAATGTTGTTCTGGCACC